>NZ_QPEL01000001.1:0-38984 GCF_008368965.1 Bacillus sp. AY2-1
CCCCACCTAACTTCTTTGCTTTCGCTGAATTTTGAGATGGGAGTCTTACTGCCCGTTAATGCGGGATAAAATATCCCCCTGTTTATTTTTTATAATAGCAGCTACACTCGGCATGAATATTAGTTCATGCCCTAATTGCTCACGGATTTTTTTATAATATAGTGACATTGACATACTATTCTCTCCTAATCTATTAATAACTGTATTTTCTGATATTTATTGCATAATATTCTTAATACAAACTTCTATATAGAAAGGATAAAAACATGTCGCAAGAAAAACTTGCAAACAAATTTCTATCATTTACTGAAAGTGGTACTCAATAGATTGAGTACCACTTTTACTTTACATGCTTTTCATTAGCGTACTTTTTCTTCAGTCACCCTACTCACAATTCCAACAATAAATTTATATTCAATCCTTCTCTTCTTATCTTTCTTAAAACCCTCTTTCGTATCAAAAATAAAACACGTTTTCCGAAACCAAATTCGTACGTATACAGACTCTAAGTAAATAGGTTTTATAATTCCTCGTTCTTCAAATTCAGTCCCATCTTTATTTTCAGTTTCCGTTCGAACGAACCACTTATTCCCGATTCCAATCTCAATATACTTCACATACTAACCTCCATTAGGAAATTTCCCTTCTAACAATTCTATTATTTCCCCGGTAAGCGCAGATTCCGACAGAACATGAGCCCACAAAGAAAAAGTAGATTACAAAAATCTACTTTATAACTTATATTTTTGCATTCGCTTATAAAATGTACTACGGGGTACATCTAATAGTTTTGCAGCTAATGAAACATTTCCGTTTGTCTTTTGTAATACTTCAATCATGCTATCACGCTGTATTTTTTCGCGAAAATTTAGTGGATGTTCTGTTTTATTTTCAACTTGTAACTCAAGTTGTTGTTGATTTCCCATCATTGTTTGTAGCAAAAAAGCGACTTGCTTTTCGCATATTTCCCGTCCTTGCGACAAGATGTAAATGCGTTCTAATACATTTACTAGTTCTCGAATATTTCCGGGCCATGTATGTTGTAAAAATTGATTGCAAATACTCTTTGGAAATACAACATTCCAATTCTTCCGTTCGCAAAAGTGTTGTATAAAATATGAGATATCCTCTTTTCTTTCTATTAACGATGGAACATATAACGGATAAACGTGCAAACGATAATATAAATCTTGACGGAATTTCCCTTCTTCTACTAACCGTAGTAAATCTTTATGTGTGGCAGTAATAATACGAATATTTACTGGTACCTCTTTTGAACTTCCTATTGGAGTTATTGTACGTTCTTGTAAAACACGCAATAATGCTACTTGCATCTCTGGTGGTACTTCACCAATTTCATCTAAAAATAATGTTCCTCCATGCGCTTGTTCAAATTTCCCTTTATACCCTTGACGTCGCGCACCTGTAAACGCACCTTCAACGTAACCGAACAATTCACTTTCCATTAATTCTTTAGGCAGAGAACCGCAGTTAACAGCTATAAAGGGCCCATCTTTTCTTGGGCTATTTTCATGAATCGCTCTCGCAACATATTCCTTTCCTACTCCTGTCTCACCACATACATACACACTAGCATCAGTCGGTGAAACAAGCTTAATTTCTTCTAGTGTGTGTTGAAATGCTTTGCTTGTCCCGGTAACTCCTGAAAAAGTAATTCCTTTTATAAATGCGAAAGCAGAATATGTATTTATTTGTTTGTTTTTCTTTAAATACATACATTTCCCAATCATTCTTTCATTACTATATACTGGTATCTCTAATTTAGTTTCCAATCCATGGTGCATTAACTCTTCAAGCTTCATTCTTGACCAATTATTTATTCGTTCACGAACACTCTTACTCGCAGAAACGATAACATCACGATGATTACAAATAACTACTTGTTCGTCACTATCAATGACATCCAAAAAACGATGAATTAAGTGTAATTCATTTTGATGAACTCTTATGCTACATTCACGTTCTATTGCATGTGCAATTGAAGTTACCATACCGAGCATATATGGATGCGAAAATTCAATTGGACAGGAGAAATCTAGAACACCAATTAATTTCCCGTCATCATTATGGATAGGAGCAGCCGCACAACTCCAGCTATGAGATGCCACGGAATAATGTTCAGTACCACTTATCATAATAGCTTCTTCAATTTCTAGCGCTGTTCCAATTGCATTTGTACCAACAGCTGCTTCTGTCCATTTTACACCTTCAATAAAATTAATATGTTTCGCTCGCTTTAACGTTTGTTTATTTCCACTTAACGATAGAACATAACCATCTGGATCGATTAATAATGCCATCATTTGTAGTTCATCAATGGTTTTTCTCATATTTTGTATTTGAGGTAATGCTATATCAAGAAAAATTTCACTCTTTTTCTTTTGTTCTTGAAAAACATTAGAAGACAAAATTTTCTGACCTTTATTCATATAAGGATTCACATTTGCTTGTCTACATCGATGCCATGACTCTGAAATTCTTTCGTTTATACGGTTCGAATCAAAGACTCCTTCATCAATAAACTTTTTCCATGTATGTAAGTAAAACGGTGAAGCTAACATTGTATCATCTCCCTTTTAATTGTTTTGGAGATTTATAAAACATACTTCTATTATAAAACTGAATAAAAGCGTTTTCAATACAACTAGAAAGATGACACAAATATGTTAATAATTTGAATATATTAATGCGCGTCTTTATTCTTTTTTAGTAGCACCATATTTTGTATAATGGACGCAAAGAAAATACATAATCAAAACCACTTTTGTGGATTACCATTTATAAAGAAAACAATCACGGCTATTGCAAATAAAATAGCGGCTGATAAACTAATATATAATTTCGTTCTGACCTGCATTAGTCTTCGCTCCTATTATTTTACAGTACATACTAACTCTTCATTTTTCATCTCTACTATGTACTTCTGTAAAACATATTCTCTTCCGCCATGTTTTTCATACCAATCATGTATTCTTTTTACATGAATCTCGTCACTTCTAATTTTCGATTCAATTTCTTTATACCGTTCAAAACTATCATATTCCCATATGGCGAATACTTCAGACGTACCATTCTTATTACCTTTCATCCAGCGTCCTATTAGCCTAGAGCCATGCTTTAACTGATTAGGTAAGTTCGTGTTATTGAAATGATCATTAAATACTTCTATGAATTCATTTTTCACTACATAGTACTTCCTTCTGTAAAACATACCTCTTCCCCTCTTTTATGAAAAGTATCAGTAAACCTTCCCATCACTACCGTATTATAATACTTTCCATCCGATAGTCTTTTGTCATTTTTCAAAATGCCTTCTACTTCAAAACCTAATTTTTTATACAGATGAATAGCTTTCTCGTTTGTCTCTAATACTTGTAAAGATATTTTATTTACTGCATTTTCATCAGCCCATTTAATAGATTGTTGCAATAGACTCTTACCCATTCTATATCCCCAAAACTCTTTTAAAATACAAACACCAAACTCCACTTTATGAGATAATCTCTTAAAATTTGACCCTTCACATCTTGAAAATCCAACGATTCGATTGTGCACTTCTACAACTAAAAAGAGATTCTTAGTCTCTTCACTATCTGTTTTTATTATTTTTTGAAATCCTAGATCATCTATAAATCCCTCTCCAGCATCTCTATCCATATTTTCAGTTTCTCCATCAATCTGAACTCTAATTTTCGATAACTGCTCTGCATCTTTCTCAGCTGCAGAACGAATTGTATAAGTTAATCCATTTATATGAAACTCTTGCTCTTTTACAATCATGTCAAACTCCTTTCAAATGAATATAATGGCGCTATTACAACTTGTTTACCTTGTTTCTCAAAGTCCTGAACAGTTTCTTTACTAGCCTCTTCGTCAGTTATAATAATGTCAATTTTTTTTAGAGACTCTCCTCTTATAAAACAATCTATTCCAAGTTTATTATGCGGAACTAAACAAATATTTCTTCTAGCAATTTCACTTACTCTTTTACTAAAATAAGCAACTTCAGGTGTTGCGGTACTAATACCTTGTAATGAAATGCCTCCACCTGTAGAGAAATACAGATCAATAGAAAATCTACTTATCAATTCAGAGGCAAGTGTATCAGTAATATTCCCTGAAGGTTTTACTTTTCCGCCAATTAAATACGTATCAATATTCTTATATTCTCGTAGATAACCAGCTATTTCTATAGAATTCGTAATAACCGTAAATGATACTTCCGGTAAATATTTCAGCATCGCATTATGAACGGAAGCCCCACCAATAAAAATTGAATCACCTTCTTGTATATAAGATACCGCAACTCTTGCAATTGTGTCCTCATATATTGAGCTATCACTATAACGTTTAGTTGGTTCCGCAGCTAAGTTTCTCACTCGCGTAAGTTCAATTGCACCTCCGTGCGTTCTTTTTAATAAACCATCCTTTTCCATAATAGACAAATCTCTTCTTATAGAATCAATAGACATATCAAATCTTTCCGCAAGATCCTTTGCTATTACTCTTCCATCTGTATTAAGTAGTTCTAAAATTTTCTCTCGACGTTCTTCAGTAAACATGTTATCACCACCGTTATTGAAGGTTCAGAAATTTGAACTTTATATTAATTATATGCACGTTTCTTCCGTTTCACAATATTTTCAATCCTTTTTCTTCCGTCTTTATGCAGTGTTTTCCTCTTTTTCTATTTTGTTAACTTCACATAAAATAAATGCAGATTTGCATATTCCACTAAAAGACTTCTATTTATTTCCTTATTCATGTAAAATTATTCCTATGTTTTACTTTTTAATACAGAAAGGGATTACTATGAAATCACTAATCAAAACGACATGTACAGCATTATTATTTACAGGAATATTAACAGGGTGCAATAGCAATACTACACCAAAACAAGAAAAGAGCGCTCTCGAAAAGAATGCAATGCACTATGGAGAAATAGTTAAAAATGAATACTATAGAGCGACAGTTGAGAATGCAAAGTTTGAAAAAATAGACGAAGAGCGGCGCCTTACTACTCGTGTTATGATTAATAATGTTCGAGACGATGGACAAACTATTGATCTTTCGGAAATAAAATATTTCATACAAGATGAAAAAACTGGTCAGAAATATGAAGGTGAAGCTCATCCGATAGGTGACGAGCACTATAAAAATGTTCCACACGAATTCTCTTTAACTACTGACGTTGTATTTGAACTGAAAACTTCACCAAAAGATTTAAATAATATGTATTTATACATAGATAGCAAAGCTGCGCCGTTAACAAATACATATTGGAAGCTTGATAATTTAGTATCTAAATAGAAAGACCAGTCTTATACGACTGGTCTTTTTACATTCATACATTTAACTTTCATTAACACTTATATTAATTTTCTAATAACAACTTGAATAACATCAGCTAAACCAGTGTGCCCTTTCCCTTCAACTCGCTCTTGTTCTCCATTAAAGAAATGAATTACCTTATGTTCTTCACACCAAGTAAGGATATCAATTGGATCATACAGCATATCAACATCTTTTGGTCCACCAGTACTATAGTTTATTTGTTTTTTTGAGTAAACTTCAAACATAATTAATCCACCAGGCTTTATCGTTTGTATCATTTTATCTAATATCATTTTTTTATAATCATCATGAAAATGTCCAAATACCATAATTGCCGCATCATATTCATTTTCTGGCAAACTATCAGCTAATAAATCTACTTTTTTTGTATGCACGTTTACGTTATGCTTCTCTGCCAATTTTTTTGTCTTTTCTAATCCATCTTTCGAATAATCAATAGCTGTTACTTCGTTCCCTTGTCTTGCTAGAAATACAGCATTTCTACCTTCTCCCTCCGCAAATGCTATTACTTTATTGTGATTTGCTAAACGAAATGCTTGTTCTTTAATAAATGTATTAGGTTCTTCCCCGTAAAAATATTCATCTGATTTATATCGATCATTCCAAAAATTATTCATCATCTTCTCTCCTTCTTCATATCATTTTCTAACTACAATTAAAGATATTAAAGAGCCTTTTTATCCTTAATTAATTTAAAAATAAAAGCAGATTAAAAATCCACTTTTATTTTTTTCGCAAGATCTACGATTTTTTGATTTCTTAACTCTTCTTCCATTTTCTCTTCTGCTGCGAGCATTGCCTCATTAATTAAACATCCAGGTTTGTCATGTAAACAACAGTCAAACAATGATGTTTTGCCTTCAATTGCATGTATAATATCTAAAAATGAAATATCTTCCCAATTCTTACTAAGCGAGTAACCGCCCTTTGGACCAGATGATGAGTGTATCATCCCTTCCTTCGTCAACTTAGTTAGTATTTTAGACAAGTACGTTGGTGAAACATTTTGCATTTCTGCTAATTGGTAAACACTAACTAACTTATTTGGTGTGGCCTTTGCCAGAAAAAGCATTGTATGAAGAGCATAATTTGTAGCTTTAGAATATTTCATAGTACAGCTCCTATTGTAGACTCCATGTATCTACAATAACTTTATTTTTTTATTATGTCAAACGTTTGTAATACTCCATACAACATTATTTCTTCACAAGTAATACATCTGCTGCGCAAATCGTCACTTCTCTAAATGGAGAGTCAAATAAAACACCTAGTTCAAAACCATCTTCAGTAAGAGCTATTTCATGATATAGCCACCAAGCACTGTCAAAGTTTTCCTGCATAGAACACTTTGTTACTCCTATAAAGGTTACTTCAAGTTTATCAAATTCACTAAAAGTACCACTGCAATCTAATACGATAGACAAAGTATCTTCTGATTCTCTCTTTATTACTTTAATTACACTATCGTGTAGTGATGTCTTGTGTAACTGAGCGACATTTGACGGAAGTTTTTTCTCAATGGAATTAAAATATTCTACGTATGATTGATCTAATTGTGCCATTCTTTTCTCATAATCTGTTGTCCACTCTTGCATAAGTTTTTTCAGTTCACCTGAGGGGTATTCTGAATTAATTGTTATGTTTTGTATAATTGAGTATATCGATTCAGGAAGGAATTTTAATAAATCTATTTTCCTTTCCTCTATTTCTTCCTTTAAACTTTGTATATCCATTTCCGACCATTCTTTTATAGACTCTATAAAACTTACAAATTCTAAAACTTGCATTTTTTTATACCATTCTCTTGTAAAATATTTCAATGACACCTCTCCTAAAATATCTTTACATCCAGTAAAAGCAATACATCCACTTATTATATCATTCCAATAACCATTTTTTCTAAAGAAATAATGTAAAAATGTAAATATTCCGCCTATTATTTCTAAAACTTCAGAATATTTACAAAAGTATAAAATTAGAATACATTTTAGCTGTACAAGATTCACCTGTACAAAAATTCAAACAAAAAGGGATGGTTATATGTTGAAGAAATTAGTAGCAGGGACATTAGTAGCGGGTTTTGCATTAACTGGAGGACTAGGTGCAGTAAGCGCTGAGGAAAAAAGTAACACAATTAAGTCATTTGATTATTTAAAAGTGGATGAACAAAATGTTAATTCATTTGCAAAATTAAGTGATCAGGATAAGAAAGATATCCAAATTACTATGGTATTACCTAAGCAAAATGAAAATGGAGATTGGCTAGCTTATGGTTTTACTAGCCGCGAAACATTGGATGCGTATATTGCAAAGGATAAAAAAGCAATTAAAAATAATATTAATCCTTTAGGTAGTGGTGCTGGTAGTACTGATTTTTATGAACATAAAGATAAAGGTGGCCAATATATTTACTGGAGCAGTGGCTTTAAAAACTTACCATCTAGCTGGAATGACAGAATTTCTTCTGTAAGTACAGCGTCGCCTTCTGCAAGTTATTCAACAACACTTTGGGAACACACTTCAACACAAGGATATGGAAAAGGCGTTTTATTTAAACACGCTGATTGGTACGGTAAAACTGCTAATTTAGCTCCTGAATGGAACGATAAAACTTCAGCTATTGACATTAAAAAGTAATAGAGGATTTAATTTCTTCTATAAAAATTCAAACCACTATTCTCTCATTCATTTAGAGAATAGTGGTTTATTATAATTCGATTTAAGCATGTACAGCCTGTCCTACAGCTTGCAATAATGCTTCATGAATCGCTTCAGATAAGGTTGGATGCGCTGCAATATAATCTCTCATTATATCAGCGGTAACTTCTGTATGAATCATTACGGTCCCTTGACCAATAAGTTCAGTTGCATGAGGACCGATAATAGAAATCCCTACAATTTCTTGGTATTTAGGTTCCACAATGACTTTTACTTTACCCGTTTGTTCTCCTAAAATAAGAGCTTTTCCGTTCGCTGTAAAATGGAATTCTCCAATGAGAATATCACCATATTGTTCTCTTGCACCTTTTTCACTTAACCCGACACTAGCTATTTCTGGAGCTGTGTATATACAACGGGGAACAGCGTGATAATTTACTTTCACGTCTTCTCCGCTTGCGTGTAATGCTGCTGTCGTTCCTTCATGGAAGGCAACGTGAGCAAGCTGAATTCCACCGATCACATCACCAACTGCGTAAATATGTGATACGTTCGTTTGCATATGTTCATTCACAGCAATCCCTTTATTTGAAAACTGAACTCCTGCCTTTTCTAATCCTAATTGTTGTACTCGTGGTTTTCTTCCTACAGAAACAAGAACAAATTCTGGAGTTACTTCGTGAGTAATTCCCTCGTATTCAAATGAAGCTTGCTTCTTATAGTTATTTAATCCTTTTAAAACTGCTCCCGTAAAAATTTCCACACCATCTTTTTCTAATTTCTCTCTTAAAATATTCGCGATATCTTCATCTTCACCAGGTAGTAATTGCGGTGCCATCTCAACTATCGATACTTTTGTGCCGAGTCTACTATAAATACTTGCAAACTCACATCCTATTACACCACCGCCAACGATTAACAATGAAGATGGTACACTCTCAAGAGACATTGCATGGCTACTATTTAAAATCCATTTTCCATCGAACGGAGCGAATGGTAATTCTGTAGGTTCGGAACCAGCTGCAATAATAAAGCTCCCTCCATCAATTACTTCTTCTTTATTTCCTTGTACAACTCGCACACGATGATCCGTTTCGAATTTCGCTTTTCCTTTTACAACTTTAATTTTATTTTTCTTCATTAAATATTGTATTCCTTGGACGAGTTGCTTTACGATTTGTGATTTCCTCGCCTGTATTTGACCCCAATCAATTGAGATATTTTCTGTATTAATCGTAACTCCATAATCATTCGCTTTTCTCACAATGTCATGTACTTCAGCACTTTCTAACAGTGATTTCGTAGGCATACACCCAACATTTAAACATGTTCCGCCAAGGTCAGCTTCATCAATAAGAGTGACATCTTTGCCATTTTGAGCCGCGGTAATTGCTGCTACATAGCCAGCAGGTCCGCCCCCAATAACAACTAATTTACTCATTCTCTCACCTTCTCTTTATAAAAGAATTGTTATAGGTTCTTCTAAATAATGTTTAATTGTGCGTAAAAATGCAGCTGCTGGTGCACCGTCTAATACACGATGATCGAATGTTAAACTTAAAGGTAACATACTTCCTTTTCTTAATTTTTTCCCTTTAAATACAGGAACATGTTCAATTGCACCTACACCTAAAATACCAGTTTCAGGTGTATTTAATACCGGTGTGAAATATTCAATACCAAAGCTACCTAAATTACTAATTGTAAATGTCGTTCCGTGCATATCATCACTACTTAAGCTACCTGCTCGTGCCTTTTGTGCCACATTCTTAATCTCTTTAGACAACTCTACTAAAGATAAATTATTTGCAAAGCGAATAGCTGGAACGACTAACCCTTTTTCTAATGCGACTGCCATGCCTAAATGCACATGTTCAAATTGATGAATTGCATCATCTATATAAGCGCTGTTCATTTCTTTATGCTCTCCAAGTGCTAATACAACAGCATGCGAGACGAAATCCGTAATAGTTAATTTATTATCATATCTTTTTTGTACAACTTCCGCTATTTCTTTATGTAAAGCAACTAAATCTGTTACATCTACTTTCATCGTTAACGTTAATTGTGCGCTATTTTGTAAGCTTGCGTGCATACGATTTGCGATTGCTTTACGCATACCAGTAACAGGAATCGCTTTACTTTCTTCTCGTTCAGATATTTCCGGAACGTTTACTCTTACCTCAAGTACTTTTAATACATCTGCCTTTGTAATCCTTCCGCCAGGACCTGTACCAACTAATGCCTTGATATCCAGATTTTCAGACTTTGCAATTTTCTTCGCTACAGGTGAAATTTTAATTCTTTGCTTCGATACTTCTTTCCCATTTGCTTCTTGATTTTGTACATTTTGTACTTCTATATTAGATGTTTTTTCTTCTACAACATGTGTGCTTTCCTGCATTTCTACCTTTTCATTCGGTTTACCGATGTAGCAAATTACAGTACCAGGCGGCACTCCTTCATCTTCACTTACAGCTATATCAAGTACCGTACCATCAGCTGGCGCTTCAATTTCCGTTTCAATTTTTTCTGAATTAATACTAGCAATTAGTTCTCCTTTTGCTACATTATCGCCTGCTTTAATATTCCAGTTCGTAATAATACCTTCTTTCATCGCCATACCTAACTTCGGCATTACAACTTCTACAGCCATGTGTCTCTCTCCCTTCTCATCGTTTTATTACACATGTAATAAAGATTGGTCTCCAATCATTTCTGATACAGTTTCAATTACTTTTTCTGGCGTTGGCAAATACAACTTTTCAAGTGGTGGTGAGAACGGAACAGGTGTATGTGGTGCTGTAATTCGTTTAATAGGTGCATCTAACAAATCAAAACCTTTATCCGCTACAATTGCCGCAATATCTGTTGCAATACTACATCTAGGATTCGCTTCGTCAATGACGATAAGACGATTTGTTTTTTCAACAGATGATAAAATAGTATCTTCATCAAGTGGTGATAAAGATCGTGGATCAATTACTTCTACTTCAAGCCCCTTTTTCGATAATTGCTTTGCAGCTGCAAGCGCTGTATGAACTTGCTTTCCGATTGCGACAATTGTTACATCAGAACCTTCCCGTTTAATATCTGCTTTTCCTAATGGAATTGTATAGTATCCTTCTGGCACTTCACCTTTCATATTGTAAAGTGTTTTATCCTCAAAGAAGATTACTGGATCATCATCTTCAATTGCCGCTAATAATAAGCCTTTTGCATCATACGGTGTGGAAGGAACAACAACTTTAATACCTGGTATGCTCGTAAATAATGCGTACAAACTTTGTGAATGTTGAGCTGCTGCACTAAAACCAGCGCCATGCATCGTACGTACTGTAACGGGTACTTTTGCTTTACCTCCAAACATATAACGGAATTTCGCACCTTGGTTTAATACTTGGTCAAGACAACTACCGATAAAATCATTAAACATTAACTCAGCTATCGGACGTAACCCAGTTGCAGCAGCTGCCATCGCAGCTCCCATATAACCCGCTTCAGAAATTGGTGTATCCAATATACGATTTCGACCAAACTCTTGTACAAGTCCTTTCGTAACACCAAGAACACCACCCCAAGCTTCATCATCTTGCAGGTGATCAACTTGTGCACCGCCTGCAACATCTTCACCTATTAAAATTACATTTTCATCACGACGCATTGAGATTTTCATCGCTTCATTAATTGCAGTTGACATACTTACTGTTCTAGTCATAATTTTTCACCCTCCTCTTATTTGTAAGAAACGTATACATCTTTTAATAATTCTTCATCGTCTGGGTATGGACTATTTTCACTAAATTCAATGGATCTTTGTACTGCATCATCTACTGCTTTTTCCATATCAACAAGTTCAGATTCTGTTAATAAACCTTCATGAATTAAATGCTTACGGAAATTCACAATTGCATCTTTTTCATTTAAATGTTCTTCTTTTTCTTCTGTTGTTTTATATGTTTGCGCTTCACCTTCGAAATGACCATAATTACGATATGTCATACATTCAATAATTGTTGGACCATCACCATTACGCGCACGTTCCACTGCTTCTGCAGCAGCTTTATATACAGCGAGAAGATCTTTTCCATCTACTTGAACACCTGGAATATTATAAGCTTTTGCACGATTGGCAATAGAATCACAACTTGAAGCATATTCAAATGTAGTTGCTTCACCATAACCATTATTTTCTGCGATAAAAATAACCGGTAACTTCCAAATCGCTGCTAAATTAACCCCTTCATGAAATGTCCCTTCATTATTTGCTCCGTCACCGAAGAAGCAAACACTTACATCCTTTGTTCCTTTATATTTAGCTGTTAATGCTGAACCGCAAGCAAGTGGGAAACCGCCACCTACAATGCCATTTGCACCAAGCATTCCTTTATCTAAATCGGCAATATGCATGGAACCACCTTTGCCTTTACATAACCCTGTCGCTTTCCCGAAAAGCTCAGCCATCATACCATTTAAATCACAACCTTTTGCGATACAATGTCCATGACCTCTATGTGTACTTGTAATACTGTCACTATCCGTTAAGTGGGCACATACACCAACTGCTACCGCTTCTTCACCTGCGTATAAATGAACGAAACCTGGCAAAACGCCTTGCGCGAACAATTCATGCACCTTATCTTCAAATTTACGAATCTCTAACATTTTTTTATACATCCAACGAGCTTGTTCTTTCGTAATTTCATTCCCTTTACTTTCAGTTGTTTTTAACATGTCCAGCCCTCCTATTTTCTTGTTCGTCTGTTATATTGCAAGTACTATGCCAAATTCTAATCCTTGATTTCATGGGTTTTCTCATTTCTTTCATAATAAAAAAGTGGACAAAATGAGACAGATGTCTCGTTTTGTCCACTTTTGTTCACCTAATTTGAGAACTATTATCTTATTCATTCTCAAAGCTCTGCTGTAATTTTCGGATGTAAATAATTTGCCCAATATGATATGCATTATGAGTTGTTACATTCGCTAACACTTCCCACCACTTTGCAGAAACAGGAAATCCCACTACATCACTTTCAACCTTTTCTTCATTAATGAGATTTTGCCATTGTAACAGTTTTTCTAGTAGTTTTTCCCGTAATTCATCGAAAGTTTGATTATCTGAAAGCATAAAACTTTTGTTATTATCTCCTATAGCGGGTACTGCATTCACATTTGATTCTTTATACCTAGTTTGCCACGTAGAGTTCCAATACAGTAAATGTTGTACGATTTCAGCTATACTATTACTCTCTTCATTCGGTTTCCAGCAAGCTTCCCTCTCAGATAAATCCTTAACTGCATCGGAAAATGGCATATACCAACTAGGATCATTTGCATTCGCTAATAGCTGATCTGCTAATACATCTTTCACATGGACCATTTTTTTCCCTCATTTCATTATCATATTAATATACACTACTCTATATACGCTCATTCCCTATAATCCCCTTTTTTACATACAAATTGATTTCATACTAAATGTAAGAATAATAGATTTTCTTATCATAACTCGTTATGATAAAAGAAAAAGAAAGCTGGCGGAAAATGAATAAAAAAATCGCAATAATTACAGGAGCCTCAAGTGGATTTGGACTATTAACTACACTCGAACTCGCAAAAAAAGATTATTTAGTTATCGCTACAATGCGAAACCTTGAAAAACAAGTAAACTTAATATCTCAAGTTACTCAACTTAACTTACAGCACAATATAAAAGTTCAACAATTAGATGTAACCGATCAAAATTCTATACATAACTTCCAATTATTTTTAAAAGAAATACAAAAAGTAGACCTTCTTGTTAATAATGCAGGATATGCAAATGGCGGCTTTGTAGAAGAAATTCCAGTAGAGGAATACCGTAAACAATTTGAAACGAACCTATTTGGAGCTATATCAATTACCCAGCTTGTTTTACCATATATGAGAGAACAAAAAAGCGGAAAAATCATTAATATAAGCAGCATTAGCGGCCAAGTTGGATTTCCTGGTTTATCTCCTTATGTATCTTCAAAATATGCATTAGAAGGCTGGAGTGAATCGCTTCGCTTAGAATTAAAACCTTTCGGAATAGACGTCGCTTTAATTGAACCTGGTTCTTACAACACAAATATATGGGAGGTTGGTAAACAACTAGCTGAAAACCAATCTGATACAACATCTCCTTACAAAGAATATATGGATAAAATACAAAAACATATTAATAGCGGTAGTGATACATTTGGTCATCCGATAGAGGTTGCTAATAAAATTGTAGAAATTGCTGAATCTAAGCGTACAAATTTACGATATCCAATCGGTAAAGGTGTGAAATTTATGATCTTCGCGAAGAAAATTCTTCCTTGGAGATTGTGGGAGTTTCTTGTGTTGAGGAGTTTTAAGAAGATGTAAATATAAAGAGTAACTATCAAGATAAATAATGGTAGCTACTCTTTTTAAATATTCATCATGAAAAACCAAAATGACATTAGTATGTAGAAAGAGGATCAAAATAAAGTAACATTGAAACCATAAAAACAAATGCAAAGAATCCAATTATAGAAAGAATATATTCCTTTGTCTCTCTGTTATACTTCCATTCCATCCATACGCGTAATAAGGAAATTGCTCCAAAATAAGCAAATACAGCAATTCCTATATTAGCATTTTCTACTTTGAACAGATAAATAAAACTCACTATAAAATATACGATAAAAAGACCTATTTCTAATTTTACATGTAAACTATTTACATGCTTATATATCCAAGCATTGCCCTTTGGCATATTTAGTTTTTTTCTTAAAAACTTTTCTAAAAAATACCCTCCAATTATCATACTAATAACTATAATCCAAATAGTAGAGTTGCCCACTGCATTCCCTCCTATTAAATTAATTATGTTTTCGTAACAAAGTGGATTATTTTTTAAAATATTTAGATAATATATTCATTTTCTTTATCTTCTTTAGTAGTAGTTTTATCAAGACATGTTTTATGTATTGTACAACAACAATCTATTTCCCATCCCTTTTGTTCCGGGATGTTTATCCTTTTTCTTTCTATTTTTTCAAAAACGAATATAGATAGTACCGATAAAATTAATAGAGGTATTTTTATAATTGACTGAAAACCCTATCCTTTTATTTTCTTACTTTCATTTTCTCCGGCTGATCACTAGGATACGTGGCATTCTCTTTATTTTCAACGTCCCAACTAATTATAGTCGCACTATCACGTCCCAACTGATGATGCACGTGTTCTAAAACATTGTGAATATTTTCTTTAAGTGTTTTATCATTTCTATTCATAGCATTATACAAATTTACAGGTGTTTCATATCGGTGTTCCCCGCATTCTAATACTCCATCTGTCACTATTACAATTCGGTTCTTTCCAGTACGTAATTCACGAATACCTGATGAATAGCAAGGAACAGGTAAATCAAATGTGTTTACATTTCCAATCCATTCGTAAAAATGACGTTGATTTAATGCATATTGCCCTAACTTATGTAACTCTTCATGAAATACATACACTAAACAATCACCAATAGAAAGCCACCATATATAATTTTCTTTTCTTACACATAGTAAGCAAGCTGTTTCACCTTTAATTCTTTGGCATTTTTCTTTAAATGAAGAGGATTGAAAAATTGAAAGTATATGATTTTCAACAGATTGAAATACTGTATCAATCGATTCATTCATTATTACTTTTATATTTTCATATTCTTTTTCGATTGTATTTACTACTAAATCAACACTTTCCGCACTATTATGTCCATCTAAAATAGCTGTAAACTCCCAATCACCATTCGACCAAACTAATGCACCATCTTCATTCTTTTTTGCTCCAGCGTTTATATTACCGCCATATATTCCGAGTACGATATCACCATATTGTTTTACTGAAACTTCGTCTAAACACATCTTCTTATTTCCAACCCATGAATATTTTCTATTATTTGTTGTATGCATACTCATTTACCATATACTTACGTATTCTTTCGCATAGTTTTTTTATTTTCTCTTCATCACCATATGGTGCACCAGTCCATTTCGCTACTTCGGTTGGTGACCAAAATTCTTTTGGTGTATTCGGATAACGTGGAATAATGTGCACCTGCATATGTGGTACACCATTTCCTGAAACAAAAGTGTAAATATACTCTGCACCTTCGCTTTCTTTTAGCGCTTTACTTACTCTACTTGTTATAAGTCCGAACGCTTTCGCTTCTTCATCTGTTAGTTCAGCGAGGCCAGGTACATGTCTTTTTATATCTATCATTACATAACCTAGGTATGATTCTTCACTATCCCAGTAGACATGTCCAACGTAAACGAGTTCATCTTCGTAAATAGCTCCACCTGGAACTATAATATTTCCTTTATGTTTTTCGCAAATGAAGCAGTTTTGTTCTACTTGATTGTTTGTTGACATATCCATCACCATCCTTTTCATATATAATATCACAAAAAAAGGAAAAACAGGTTTAACATTCCGAATATTCATTCTTTTGATACTGCAACTTTGAAATGAATTTACACCTCATTATTTCTTCAAAAACGCAATCCCAATTATAATCCCAATCACAATTCCGATTACTAAATTATTTGTAAAGTGCCCTTGAAATACACCGATTACAACCCCTATACCGACACCTATTGCCAAAGCATCATTTCTTTTTTTATTTTTAGCCAAAATTGCATCTCCTCCCATCATTTCTCCCTAAACAACATGCACTCACTTAAATGTATTAATATACGCACTATCTCGCTTGAATCTTTTCAAAAAAAGCACTTTAACTTCATATATAATATTTTCCATTTTCTGTACATACTCCTTTTATAATGAAAAAATTTCAAGTAACCATTAAATATATATAGGCATTTACTATAAGAAAGATCCGTAATTTATTGAAGGAGGAACGATTCAAATGCATCCTCATTGGAATCCAAATATAAATCAACAGTATGTTTATTCTCCCCATCCTGTAAGGAATACATTGCATCATGATTCACAATATATGATGCCGCGCATCGCTAGCCTTGAAAGTCAGTTAGCTAAATTAATCTCATTAATCGAAGAAAATAATCAATTAATTAAATCCATGGAACAACAGCAAAACCAAGTTTGTGCACCAGCTGGAGGTTCTGTTATCGTTCGTATGTAAACTGGATGCAATAAAAAACACACTTTGTAGTATAAAAGTGTGTTTTTTGGTCATTATTTTCTTTTCGTATGGAACCCTTGTGTAATTCGGTCTAATATAATTGCGATTACTACGATAGCTAATCCAGCTTCAAATCCCATTCCGATATTAACTTGTGTTACCGAGCGATATACATCAACTCCAAGCCCAGGAGCTCCTACAAGTGACGCTGTTACAACCATTGATAACGAAAGCATAATGCTTTGGTTCACACCAGCCATAATCGTTCCGGTTGCAAGTGGTAATTGTACTTTAAATAGTTTTTGTGATGCTGTGGATCCAAATGCATTCGCTGCTTCAATTAAATCTTCTGGAACTTGTCTAATTCCTAAGTCAGTAAAACGAATTGTAGGTGGCATTGCAAAGATTACCGATGCAATAATTCCAGGTACTACACCAACTCCGAAAAATGTAATCGCTGGAATGAGGTATACGAATGCCGGCATTGTTTGCATAAAATCTAATGTTGGTTTTAAAAATTTTGAAAAACGTTCATTTTGAGATGCTAATATTCCAATTGGAATTCCGACAATAATTGAAATAATAACAGACGTAAGTACGAGTGCTAATGTTTGCATCGTTTGTGCCCAGTAGTTAATATTTAAAATAAACAATAAGCCGATTA
This sequence comes from Bacillus sp. AY2-1, assembly GCF_008368965.1. NCBI lineage: Bacteria > Bacillati > Bacillota > Bacilli > Caryophanales > Bacillaceae > Bacillus > Bacillus sp. AY2-1. The sequence continues at coordinate 17,853 of NZ_QPEL01000001.1, forward strand.
GTGTAAAAATAATTAATGATACTTTTCTCGTTGTGTACCAAATGAGGAAACAAAGGATAATAATCATCAATATGGCCGGTATTATTGTTAAAAAATTAGTGAGTAAATCAACGAATCCGCCGATAATATAAGAGAACCCTCGGAATATGCCTTCAAGGTGCTCATATAAACTTGCAACAAATGAGTCGACCCATTCTCCTAAAGGAATACGTGGTATATTATTCATCGTCTTTCACCTCTTCCTCAATGTTTCCTGCAAGAGCTTGAATGACACTTTCACGTTTAATAATTCCTCTTAGCCTTTTCTTCTCATCGATTACTGGTAACGGATATTTCATCTCCGCCATTTTTGCATATGTCTCTTCCAGTAAAGTATCTAAATACACATGCGGAATATCATTAAGTAATAAATCAGCAATCGGCCATTGTTTTTGAACTGCTTTACTCGCATCATCCGCGGTTAATATACCTAAAAACTCATACTTTTTATTGACAACATATACAGTTGAAACACCTGCATTCCTCATAATTTGAAGGGCTACACGTGGTCCACGATCAATTAATAAAGTTTCTGGTCGTTTTAATATAGATTCCGCTGTAATTACTTTTCCTAAATTCACATCCGCAACAAACTTTTCTACGAATTCATTAGCGGGGCTCATCATAATTTCTTCTGGCGTTCCAATTTGGACAATTTCTCCATCTTTCATTAATGCGATACGATCCCCAATTCGAAGCGCTTCATCTAAATCATGTGTAATAAATATAATCGTTTTTTCCATTTTATCTTGTAACTCTAACAATTCATCTTGCATTTCTTTTCGAATAAGTGGATCTAATGCACTGAATGACTCGTCCATTAGTAATACATCTGGATTATTCGTTAGTGCTCTTGCGATTCCAACGCGCTGCTGCATACCACCACTAAGTTGACTTGGATAATTATCTTTATGATGATCGAGTCCTACTAACTGTAGCGATTCTAACGCTTTTTTCTCTCGCTCTTCTACCGAAACCCCTTGTATTTCTAAACCATATGCAACATTTTGTATAACCGTACGATGCGGAAATAGAGCGAACTTCTGAAATACCATACTCATTTTCGTTCTTCTTACTCTCCGTAACTCTTCTTTTCCCATCGTTGCGATGTCTTCACCATCTATGTATATATGACCTGCAGTTGGTTTAATCAATTGATTTAACATACGAACTAGCGTAGATTTCCCGCTACCAGACAAACCCATAATAACGAAAATTTCTCCAGAGTATACCTCAAACGTTGCTTTTTTTACACCAACGTTCATTCCTGTCTCTTTTAAAATTTCCGATTTGCTTTTCCCCTCTTTTAATAAAGAAAGGGCTCTTTGCGGATGTTTCCCGAATACTTTTGTTACGTTTTCAACACGCACCTTTGTATTATCCATGTCACTACTCCTTTTCTACCCATCTATTCACATAGTGTTGCGATTTTGCAAAGAAATATTACATAAAAATGACATTCATAAGATTTCTTTAAAATTCTCGTTTCCGTTCATAATAAGAATGCTTACTTATACATTTATTTTATAAGGCAAACACTACTTAGGAGGTTTTCGATGCGAAAGAAAATTTGGTTTATATGCCTTGCATTATTTATTACTATGATTTTCACTTCATGTAATGCAACAAATGCAAATTCGAAAGGAAAAATTAAACTTGGTGTAACAAGTTGGAAAGAAAATATTGCAACTGCAAACATGTGGAAAGTTTTATTAGAAGAAAAAGGCTACAAAGTTGAGCTCATGTATTTAGAAAAAGCCGCAATTTGGACTGGTGTCGCTCGTGGTGATGTTGATGCGAATTTAGAAGTATGGCTACCCGTTACGGATAAGCCGCTAAACGATCGTTATAAAGATGATATTGTCTTAAAATCAAAATGGTACGAAGGTACTGGACTTGGTCTAGTCGTACCTTCCTATGTGAAAAATATTAACAGTATTGAAGACTTAAATGCTCATAAAGATGAATTAGATAATAAAATTGTCGGTATCGAACCTGGTAGTAGTCTTATGAATTTAACGAATAAAGCAATGAAAGAATATGATATAAAACTAAAACTTGTCCAATCCTCAGAAGCTGCGATGATGAGTGAATTAAAGAAAGCATATACGAAAAAGAAACCAATCGCTGTTACGCTTTGGAATCCGCATTGGGGTTTTTCAGAATTTGACTTAAAATATTTAAAAGACCCTAAGAAAGTATATGGTGAAAAAGATGACATTTATTACTCCGTTCGTAAAGGTTTCGAAAAAGATCACCCAGATGTTATAAAATACTTTGATAAATGGAAAATGACCGATGAACAACTTGGTACGTTAATGGTCATGTTAAATAAAACAAAAGATCCTGAAGAAGCTGCGCGAAAATGGATTAAAAAAAATCAAGCATTAGTTGATGAATGGGTAAAAGATTAATAAAAAGGCTAGAGAATTAACATATCCTCTAGCCTTTTTCATCTTATTTTTTCGTAACAACATCATCTACAATTCCATATTCCTTAGCTTCTTCTGCGGTCATAAAATAATCTCTTTCTGTATCATGCGCTACTCTTTCAATCGGTTGGCCTGTTTTTTCTGCAATCATTTTATTAATATCATGCTTTAACTTTAATATCCTTTTTGCTGTTATTTCAATTTCTGTTGCTTGCCCCTGTGCACCACCAAGCGGCTGATGAATCATAATTTCACTGTTAGGGAGCGCAAACCGTTTTCCTTTTGCTCCTGATAATAATAACAATGCACCAAATGATGCCGCAAAGCCCATGCATAGCGTTTGTACATCTGGTTTAATTAAATTCATCGTATCTAATATTGCAAAACCTGCTGTCGTTGAACCTCCTGGGCTATTGATATATAAATATATATCTTTTTCTGCATCTTCTGCTTCTAAAAATAATAGTTGAGCTACGACACTACTCGCTACTTGATCATTAATTTCTGAACCGATAATAATAATGCGGTCTTTTAATAGCCTTGAATATATATCATAGGAACGTTCTCCTAATTTTGTTTGTTCTACTACATATGGAATTGCATTCATTTTAAATCCCCCCAATACTTGTTATGCAACGCAAAGCATACAACTGTAGGAAGAAGGTTCTTTTACACTAAATAATAAGACTGGCTGTTTAGATGGTAACTTAGTAAAATCTATTGTCGGAAGAAGTTTCGTTAACAATTCCGGTCTTTCCTCACGAATAGACGTTACAACAACTTCAATATCCTCTGTGAATTCGACTATCTCGATCCCTTCTTCACTTACAGTTTTCAGCCTATTTCTACTCCGAAATAAAGAAGCTTTCACTGCACCTTCTGATACAGAACACAATTTAGCAATATCAGCGATACTATATTGAAAAACATCTTTTAATAATAAAATTGCGGATTGCTGTACATTTAATGAAGACAATACTTTCCCTACCATTTCATGCAAATCTGCAATGTTCTCATGTGGTTCTTCAACAGTGATTTGTTCTCTTATTTTTTCATGAACAGACTTAGACTTCATCTGATCTAACCAACGATTTCTAGCTATTTTATAGACGAGTGTCATACAAATATCTTTATTTCTATATTTTTGAAGCACTTTACACACCGTTTCTTGGGCGAGATCTTCCCCATCCCATTTGTTTTTCGTTAAAAAAGTACAGTATCTTTTTAGCTCTCCATATTGTTCAATTAAAAAATTTATATTTGAATGATTCATATCGATATGATTCTTTAAAACATGAGTTACTTTTGTGCACAAAATAACCACTCCTTTTCAGCGCTTACTTAATAAACGATTCTACATTTAAAAAAGTTACGGGGGTATAAAAAAATAATGTTTATGTTCAAGAATTCGCGGTCATAAATATGTTATGTACAATTTTACGTGAGGAGGAACAAATTTGCCAAAATTAACAATTGAAGGTGCGGGAACTTTTGATGTGAAAGAAGGAACAAAGTTAGTATTAGCAATTGAAGATAGCGGTGTCAACATTCTCCATCGTTGCGGCGGGAATGCACGTTGCACGACTTGTAGAGTAGAAATACTAGCAGGTGATTTCTGTGAAGCGAGTGCGAATGAGAAACATGCAATGACGGAAAAAGGGATTGAAGATCATTTACGATTATCTTGTCAAATGCGTGTACATAAAGATATAGTCGTTCGTCCGGTACTTACAGTTGAAAATTCAAGTCTTGATGCTGGGCCACGTCCGGCGGAGTAAAGCGATGAATTTAAAACAACTCGCTGGCGAATATGCTGCTAACTTTGTAAATGATGGCATGAAGATTGGGCTTGGTACAGGTTCTACTGTATATTGGACAATACAAAAATTAGGTGAGTATGTAAAAGAAGGATTATCATTTCAAGCTGTACCGACATCAAAGGAAACTGAAGCATTAGCACAGCAACTAAATATCCCCCTAATTTCGTTAAACGACGTACAAAGTCTTGATCTTACAATTGATGGAGCGGATGAAATTGATTCAAATTTACAACTTATAAAAGGCGGTGGTGGTGCATTACTTCGTGAAAAAATCGTTGCCTCTTCCTCTAAAGAACTAATTATCATTGCTGATGAATCGAAACTTGTAACACATTTAGGTAATTTTCCATTACCTGTTGAAATCATCCCTTTTTCATGGAAACAAACCGAAAATAAAATTCAGTCTTTAGGGTGTCAAACAACATTACGTTTGAAAAATAATGAAACCTATATAACCGATAACAATAACATGATTATCGATTGTATATTCTCTAATCATATTTCTAATCCTGCCCATTTACAAACCCAATTAAAAATGATTACTGGTGTAGTTGAAACAGGATTGTTTATAAGTATGACGAGTAAAGCAATTATCGGCACTAAAAATGGGATAAAGGAATTGTAATAAAAGCTGACTTTTTAAAGTTGGCTTTTTAGTATGTTCATCTTCTCTTAATAGCACTTTATTATGATATACTATGAAAACACAAGCTGATTACACTAGAAAGGACTGAACATTTTGCAATCCAAACTTATAACAGAACTTACTGATTTAGAAACTGCCTTTCACATTCGAAAAGAAGTATTTGTAAAAGAACAAGGTGTCCCTCTTGCAGATGAATTCGATATATTCGATGAAATCGGAGAGCAATGTAAACATATTTTAGTTTATTATCATGAGTTTCCTGTAGGCACAGGGCGTATACGATTTGTTGATGGTGTCGGAAAATTAGAACGTATTTGTATTTTAAAAGATTATCGTACATACGGATTAGGTAAAGTTATCATTCAAACGTTAGAAGAAATTGCTCGTAACGAACAAGTTACAAAAGTGAAGCTACACGGTCAAACACAAGCTGAAGGATTTTATAAAAAATTAGGCTATCAAACTTCTTCTGATATATTCATGGAAGATAGCATTCCACATATACTTATGACGAAAATGTTATCATAATAGAAAGGTGACTATATTGTTTATTCATATAGTCACCTCTCTGTATCTTATTCACTTGAAAGTCTCTTTAGTGAATATTCCAATGAAAGAACTTTTAACTTGAAAGCAAAGAACCTAGCATACATAGTCTTAAAACACCCTTAATGAAATTGGCATTCTCTAGTTTTCTATTCGCACTATATTCTGTTTGCTTTCACTTTAAAAAGAATATTTTATTAAACTCACTATGAATTGTTGTCTAAAATCTCTTGTCTTTCTTCTCTTATTTGACCGATTAATGAAACTACTGAACCAACCGCTTGAATCCAGCTCCTCGTAATCACTATAATCTGTCCATCCTCCTCATTTCCTTCCGAAATTTCTTCCACTTTATCCCGACTAGCTTTCAATTCATCTATTCCACCTATTGCCTGTAATGAATTTCCAGTCGCTTGTAACACATTCCCAACAATGTTATACGATTCATCTATGTCGGAACTATCCTCTAATTCACCACCTATTGATGTAATACCACCTAATGCTTGAACCCAATTCCCTGCAATCACTACTTTTTTTTGTGTATTATCTTCAAATTCTATAATGAGTCCTGTTAAAACCGTTACATTACCAATTGATTGGATTTCATTACCGATTTTTTCAAGAGATATTTCCCCTTGTCCATCAGCTTCTAGGCCGTTCCCTGTTGCCTGTAATACATTCCCCCATACGTTTAAATCTCTTCTTAATTCGTCATTCAATTTTTTAAAAGGTGTACTACCAACCGCAGCAATAATTGTCCCTACTGCAACAAACCAAGCACCAACTATCTCCTTAATCGGATCATCCATTTTCAATCTATCCCGTCATTAATTTACTACTTACAGGATATGAATTTATGCATCTCCATGTTAATAGCCTACTTCTCTCCATTTGAATAAAAATCAATATTTCTTTAATATTATAAATACATCTAGTATGACATCCCTGTTTGCCGTTAGCTTTTGCTAACGGCTCATTTATTTTTTTCTTGCTTCTCGGAGAATTCTCTAAATACGTTTCCCAATACGTACACATTCTTTATTCCTCCTCGAATACAATACATAACTCAATATAATATCTATATATCGATTAGTTAAACTTGGCTAACTGCTCCTTTATTTATAGTAAAATTAAATTTCTATAATTTTTTTAAAAATCCATCTCGACATCCATAATTCCAAACATTTAAAATCAAAAATATAATTTTATCATCACAGGAAAATTTTCTGAATAACTTTCTTGTTAAAAAGTTTTCACCTTAAAATTTGACAAGCATATGCTATTGAATGGAGATTCTCCATTCATAAGATTCTTACCTTTCTTATCTAGAGCACACTTTAATGTGTGCTTATTTTTAGTTAGAAACTACAACATTCTCAAATAGTATGCATATCAAATTGTTTTTTCAATTATTTTCAAGAGCGGATATTATTCTTTAGTACAAGCACTCTTTCCTTTTAATTAATACTATATATTGATATTCCAAAGAAAGGAGAGCAAAATAATTATGGCTAATTATTTTTATAAAGATGGTAAAAAATATTATAAAAACCAATCGTATTCGAACGATCAAAAAAATAACTGTTTTATTGAAACTCATACGATAACTGGTTCTGAAGAAAATGCAAATGGAAATATACCTTTATCTGTTTTCCTTGAAACCACCGCTCCACAAACTGTATTTGAGGATTTCACAAACAATCATAATAAAACATTAATTCAGTTATTCGTTGTCGGGATGAGTGCACCCGTTCAAGTAACTATTCTAACAAGAAAATCTAGCCGCCCAATTACTACAACATTACAACCTGTTCAAACAAAAATATTTCAAGTTGAAGATTTTCAAAGTCTTACTTTTACGAAACAGGAAGGCCCTACTAGTATAGTTAGTTTATTTGTGCAAAAAACATTTTGTATTTGCTGTAACGATAATAAAGATTCGTGTGATGAATATCATCAAGATTGTAATTAATAGATTAACGCACCAAAAGAACCCGTTTTACAAAGGGTTCTTTTTATTTCACTCCATACATTTTCAAAAACATTTTAGAATCATACACAACGATTTTTCTATAAATCTCTCCTTTTCCCGCTATTTTATTAAAATAACACTTTAGTTTAATTAATTACGGGACTTATCATCATTGAATGAAGGGAAGTAAAATTTAGAAAAAAAGACGACGCTGAATACGTCGTCTTTTTTATAAATAGAAAAGCGAATTCTCAAGATTCCCTTTTGCATCAAAGCCCATCATCTCTTAGTTCATGCCTAGGTAAAGCTTACACTGTTTTCCATAATGATAATGCATAAATCCAGTTTGGATCACCATTTCCTTGATAACTCTGGACTGCTTCATATACTTTTCCTTCGTGTAGAACTCTATCTCCCTTTTTATATGCTTTTTTTGCATCCCACGCTTCATATGAAGCGCTTTCATCTTTTGTAGTAATTGTGAATATATCACTCTGTACGGATTCATTTCCAGCTACATCAACAGCTTTCACTACATATTTATAAGTAGTATTAGCAAGCAGATTTTTATCCATATAAGAAGTTGTATTGGATGTTGCAATCTTTTTCATTAATCCTTCTATTTCTCTATAAATATCATAATGGTCTACACCAATGTTATCGTCAGATGGACTCCACATTAAATCCACACTTGATGCTGTCGTTCCCATACTATGTAATCCTTTTGGTTGTGTTGGTACTTCTGTATCAGGAGTCGCAACTGTTGTTTTTACTGTAAGCGCTGTACTTTCTTTCGATACATTTCCAGCTGCGTCAATTGCTTTTACAGTATAAGAGTATTCTGTGCTTGGTTGTAATTTCTTATCAATAAAATGAGTGCCTAGTATTGTATCGATCATCTCTCCGTTACGGAAGATTTGATATCCTTTTACCCCTACATTATCCGTAGAAGAGTTCCATGTTAGTTCTACACTATTCGCTGTTACTTTTTTCGTCTGAAGTCCATTTGGAATACTTGGCGCTTCTATGTCTGGTTTCACATCATTAATAAGATTAACATCAATTACATTATAGAATGCATTTGCTGTATCAGCTACATCCCATACTGCTAAAATCACATGATATCCACTACGATCAGTAGGTACATTAATTTTATGAGTTAAATTATTTGAAGCTGCAGAACCATCGTGTTGCACAGTTCCAATTGGTTCAAAATCTGCTCTTGTTAGCGCTTTATTTGGATTCCATCCTTTTTTAGTAATATAGTAATGCCACTTACTCGTTAAGTGAGGCGCAGTATACTTCCAAGTAAATGTATTTTCCCCACCAGTGATTGTATTTTTAAACCAACGATTTGCTGTTTGTTGATCTAAAATACCACCAAATTTTCCGCCTGCTGAAGCAATTTGTCCATCTACTGGACCACCTTGTGGGAACCCTTTTGGAGCTTCTAAACTTTGTGGTTCATACATAACACTTCCGCAGTTTACATTTAGCGCACCATAAGTTGGACTACATAAAGCGGATCGGCTACCGGGCTTTTCAACAAAACCGTGCGCATAAGCATTTTGAGGAATAAGTGTCGTACTAATAATTCCAGCTGTTAATGCTACAGCTCCTAAACTTTTTTTGTTCATTTTCATGTTTTGTAGTTGTTTTAAAAATCGATTATTCATGTTCATGTCTCCTTCTTGTTATACTTTGTAGTGGAATGTGGGCTTTGATGTAAAAGAATAACAAGAGACAAACTTGTACCGATGTATGTATTAATTATGCATACACCGCAGTGAAAATATATTTTTTCCTTGTGAAATATTTCACTTTATGAATATATCATGACATAGAACTCGCCTAAGCATGTGCAGAAGTTGTGCAGAAACAGTGAAATTATTACTAACATATAAAACCACATCCTGAAATCATAAAGTAAAACTTTAATTAGTTGGGGTTTTACGGTCGGTTAATACGGGATAAAATAAAAGTGTGCAGCAGAAATTGTAGACTTAGTTCTCAAAATTCACATTTAGTATTTTCATTTTTTCCATTTAAACAATTCTTCTCTTCTTACAACAGAAAAGTGTCTATATCATTTAATATAGACACTTTTTTCATGTATAACTTTATATTTATTACTGACCTACAAATGTAAAAATTTCATCAACAGCTTCCTTATATCCACCCGATGTTCGGAATGATTCCTTCAAATTCAAAGCAGCCTCTTTATATGAAGGGTTATTTAAAATTAACTCCACACTTTCACGCAATTTCTCCACGTTTAATTCATTCATATGTAATTGAACTCCTGCTCCAAGACTCTCCACTTGCTTTGCGATTGCTGGCTGATCTGCACTTTGCGGTATTACAACGAGCAGAACCCCGTTATATAGTCCTTCATGCGTACTGTTCATCCCGCCGTGTGTAATAAATAGTTTCGTATAAGTAAGCAGTTCGGTTTGAGGCACATAGTGTTTCACAATGAAGTTTTTAGGAATTTCGCCTAGATCACTTATTTTCGTTTTATTACCAATAGACATATCAATTGTATGCTCACTATTCTCAAAGGCCTTCATACACAGTTTATAAAAGTCAATCGCTTCATTAAAAACAGTACCTAATGAAATATAAATCGGACTTTTTTCTTCAATTGAAGTAAAATCAACGTCTCTGTTTTTCACGTGTGCAGGGATAGATGGTCCTACAAATTTATATGTTTCATCAAACGTATCACCAAAAGGCTGGAACTCCTTAATTGTATTACACAATAGTAAGGGGTGCAGGATTACAGAAAACTTCATACTGTGATTTTATTTCAACACCATATTTTTCAGTAATTCCCTTCGTTAAGTTTTGAAAATCATTCTGTATTTTATCATGAATTTCTACTGGAATATTTTTTGACAGATGACCTAACATTTGTTCAAAAGATTTTTCATCCTGCGCAAAAGATGTACATGAATTTATGGATGGCAGTTTAAGAATTTGAGCAATTAAGTGCCCACAGCCAAACATAGAATCATGAATTATGTAATCAAAATGTTCACCTTCAATTTGTTCTAGAACACTAGGTATAACAATATCCGCTGTATGTAGAAGACCGTTTATTCTTTCCTGTAAATAATTTCTGCCTCCAGATAGAAACGCTTTTATAAATTTTTGATCATCAATCGTTCGTACAGTAGCACCTGTCTTTTCAATCCGCTCCCTGAAAGCTTCTATTGAGAAATAAACGACCTCTTCACCGCGAGAAATCAATTCTTCTACAACCGGTAAAGTTGGATTTATATGTCCTTCTGATCCAGCGTTAATACATAAAACACGCGCCATTATAAACACTCCTTACGTTAAATCATTTCTATGTTAGCAAGAGTATGGATTCTCTCCATACTCTTTTCTTTGTTGTTCGTATCATATTCCTGCTAAATTGACCTAGCAAGTCTAAAACCGAGATCTTCTATATGAAATGTGGGATGGCTTCGGCGACGACAAGTAGCGCCGCAACCTCTCGCTGCCTCCGCCCAACTACCTCCACGAAAAATGCGGTATGATCCGTATACTTTTTCATCATACAAATCATAGCACCATTCCCAAACGTTCCCTAGCATATCATAAAGTCCCCATGCATTCGGTTCCTTTTGGCCAACGTCATGAATTTGTCCATTTGAATTTTCATTATACCACGCTATATCAAGAAGTTTCCCGTATGTATATCCGGTTGTACTTGCTTTACATGCATATTGCCACTCTGCCTCAGATGGTAATCGGTAGCCATTCGAATCTAAATTACATTTCACAATTTGACCAACATCACTAATAGAATAATATTCTTTTAATCCCGCTATTTTTGAAAGTACATTACAAAACGCAATGGCATCGTTCCATGAAATATTTACAACTGGTTTATGATTTTTTTCAAAATTATTTAATGTACTATTTGTAATAGCATCATATAGTTCCATTGTTACAGCATACTTTGCAAGAAGAAATGGTTGAATTTGTACTAGCCATTCTTTTTTTATTCGATCATCTCTTAATACTACCTCTCCAGCTGGAATATTGACCATTAATGAATCGATTAGTTGAATTAAATCGTTAGTCATTTTCTATTCCTCCAAACGTTCATTTTATATGAACTTATAGTCATATACTCATTACAAAATACAATTTTCAAAAAGCGTTAAATTTTTCATAATAAAAAACGATTAGTTTTATTAAACTAATCGGTAAGATCCACAAAGAATTTTTGTGTTACATTCTATTATTATATGTGCTCTAAAAATTTCCGAACCTCATTTGGAGATTTTAAAACAATAACCTTTTTCTCTTCGGGCAATTGCTCTAACTCTTTTAAAATTGTAGGTCGTTTAGCATTAGGATATTCCCATATCCATTTAAAAAATTGCAAATCAAATCTTTCTTCACATCCCGCGCCCATATCTGGTCTTGTTTTATTTCGGTATTTTACAATTCTTTTAAAAGCACGATAAATACAAATTGTTCTATGAATATCAAGGAAAATAATTGTATCAGCTGCATTCAGTCTGATACCCATCGTCCCGCCATAATTCCCATCAATAATCCACTTCTCATCTTTAATTAAGTTATTTTGAACTGTTATTTGTTCTTCTCTCGGAGCACCTTCCCAATTCGGTTTCCAAAATAATACATCAAGATGATGCACCTTAATATTTAATTTATTTCCTAACTGTCTTGCTAGTGTAGATTTTCCTGAACCACCAGAACCAATTAATATTATTTTTTTCATACCTTTACGATACCTTCTATAACTTCTTCAATATCTTCCTTATTAGCAAAGATCCAGAAGAACATTTCTTCATTTAACTTTAATAAATCTGGTAACTGGACAAAATAAGCAATAAAGATAATTTGAATTGAAAGCATAACATACCAAATAGCTTTTAGTTCTTCTTTCTTTAAATCATTTTGTTTATAATAACCTTCAAAGACTTTGCTAACGATATGTAACCATTTTCCTCTTAATCTTTCATCACTAAATAGCTCGCTTAATACACTTGTACAGCAATAACATACATCAAATATTTTTACATTATTTCCTAAAATCTCGAAATCTATAAACCCTTCCAGTTTATCATCTTTAAAGATTACATTTGATAGATGCATATCACGATGAATAATTTGTCTCGGTAATGGATGGACCGTTTCCTTGAAATCTGTGTGCATTCGCTCCATCTTTTGAATTACCTCTCGATGAACATACTCATTCTTTTCTAAAATTGGTATAGCCCATTCAAATACCGTCTTATATAAATTTCTTTTTATTAACTCATGATCACTATTCACCGAATGTAATGCTTTGTGCAGATTAGCTATTTCTTCTCCAATTGTACTTGCTAGCCTTTCCAGCTTATCCGTATCTTTTATTTCTAAAACACTTCCGGCAACATACTCATATAAGCAATAATATTTTTCTTTATATAATACATATTGTTCATCATTTTCTGTCTTTACTACTCTCTGTACTTTAATTCCCTTTTCATACAGTTGATCCAAAACATCGAATTCAATTAGAAGTTGGTCTATTGATCCCGTTCTCTTTAAAATATACTCTTTATTCTTGCATATAACCTTCGCTACTTTTGGTTGCATTACAGTAGCTGTGACATGTTCATTTTGAAACCAAAACTTTGCAATTTCCAGTGCTTGTTCCATTTACAAATACTCCTTTTACAATTCTTATTTCTTCCGAAAAATAACCTCACACAGTATTCCCACTCCAACACCAATTGTATAAGCCACTAAATCACTCCACAAAAAACCGTATCCCAACACGAGTCCACCCAAAGTCGTTGCACGCATGCTATCTATCCATTCAGCATGATACAATTGGCTCACTTCAATCCCGTAGCAAAACATTAAACTAATAAAAGACAACTTCTTCGTCTCTGTTTTAAGAAACAAAAATCCAAAGCCAGTGAAAATCATTAATGCCCATAAAGCATCGCCTAAGTAATCATTTAATAGATGTGGTAGTGCAAAAGAAAACTTCCTTGAGCTAAGACCTAAAATAATAACAACTATAGTAAATAGTGCATATAATACTCTATTTCGTTTCGTATTCATTTTAAAGTCTCCTAATATATAATGTATAACTGTAAATAGCTAGTAAAATAAAGTTATTTTACTAGCTATTTATTAGTTGCTTTTATGATAAGAAAATGTGGATTCATATTTAGATAATAATATGATTTTTCGTCTACTTCTTTCATCTTTTCAACTGCCTTCGGTTCCACTATCTCTTCTAATACAAAATAATTTGTAGTTTCATTTATTATGTCTTGTAGTGACCTTCTGAAAAACTTGACTTCAATAGTAATATTCGGTTTAACCCAAGTATCTATTAATAACTGTTTTTCAAAATAATTTTCACATGGAAACTTTGTGAAATCCATAAAAGGATGATGAATAGAATAAATAAGTTCTCCACCTGGCTTCAGTACACGACGAAATTCTTGAAATACTTGATTCCAATTTTCTAAGTAATGAAGAGTTAACGAACTTACAATCACATCATACGTACTATCTTCAAATGGCAATGTTTCTTGCAGATCATGACAAAGGAACGTTGCTTCTTCTCCTATATTTTCTTTTGCTGCTTTTACCATTTCAGGACTTATATCAATTGCTGTAACATTTGCTCTTCTTCCTATGAATTGAGAAGTATACCATCCAGCTGCACATCCAGCATCTAGTATCTTTTTTCCTTCTAGTTCCTTTGGAATAAGCTCCATCATCGCCGGTCTTTCATAATAACTGTTATATGGATTTGCGAAATCTAGATTTTCTTTATATGTACTCGCTAATTTATCATACGTATCTTTAATCGAATCTTTCATTACACACACTCCTAATACATATTAATTCATTAACTCCTGCTGCTTTTTCTTTGAAAATGATTGTAGTACTAAATCATACGACCAATCAATCATTTTATTTATTTGCTCCTGTTCTATACCCTTACGAATATAAACGGTATTCCAATGTTTTTTATTCATATGATACCCTGGAATAATTGTCTCTGGATAATCTTCTCTTATTCTTAATGAGACTTCTGGATCACACTTCAATGTAATCGCAGCTTTTTCACCTTCTTCATGATTTACTATCGCAAATATTTTATTATTAAGCCTCATACATGTTGCACTCCAACCATCTGGAGAATCTTCTGTCGCCTTTCTTTTCGATAAACAGTACGCTCTTGTTGCATTCATTTTAATTGGCACCTCTTATTCTTTCCCTATTTGATTACGGTGCATCACAATTTGCTTTGTTGCTTGAAATTGCTGCTCACCGTAAAACTTTATTAGCTTCTCTCCGCAAAATAGACTAACAATATCAATATGAGATATTTCCCGAAGTAACATTGTAAGCATCTTCTCTCCAATACCTTTATTTCTTACACTCTCATGTATGACAACACCTTCAATGTATGCTCGAAAAACACCATCAGAAACGACTCTAGCAAATCCAACTAATTCATTTTCTTTCCATACTCCAATGGCTATACTATTCTTTAACATTTTTTCAATATCGACTTCTTTTCTTTCTGGCCACCAACCGATAGAATCATAAAGCTTCTTTATTTTTTCTGCACAGATTAGTTGTTCTTGTTGCAATTTATACGTGTACAGATTATTTCTCCTATAATTCAGTATACATAATATTATTATAATCTCTTTTCAAAAAAGTGCTGACTATGACCTTTCGGGTGATCTTCAACGACACCATACTCCCTGTAACCGTGCTTTTTATAAAATTCTGGTGCTTGGAAACTAAATGAATCTAGCAATATTAATCTACACCCTTTTTCCTTTGCAATACCTTCAATTTCATGTAAAAGTTGGCTACCATAACCGTCATGACGAACTGATTCATCAACCCATAAAAAGTCGATATGAAGGTGATAAAAATACATCGTACCTGTTACGCCACCAAAAATTTTTCCTTCTTCATTTTTTACTACGAGGCTTACTTCTTCCATCGTCTGTCTTGCCTCATCTGTTAAGATGGACATATTATATTGAATAACTTTATTTTTAATATATTCTCCTTCAGTGCGTGTACCGTTCTTTATATGTTTCATATATATTGCTTCCTTTCAGCTCAGTAAGCTACATTTTATTTTTTCTCTTTAAAAATACTAATACATACGAATCCACCATATGTAACAAAGCATGAAAAGCCAATTATCCCTGGTACAGAGACATAGCCTATCCTTATGTAACTTATAACTGCGAAACAAGTGATAGACAATAAAATAGATGGCCAAAATATAAGAGCTGTTTTTCTTCGCCCTCGTTTCGATTTACTTTCTTTCTCTTCAGAAACACGTGTACCAAAAAGCAATACAATACAAATAAGGATTGCTGCAAAGTAAATTGTATCTAATGACAAATTGTGATTATATAGTGCGATTCCAACTTCAAGAGCAATAATCGTTAAAATTAAAATAATGATTGTTGAAGTCTTTAAGTTTCTTTTCAACCGCTCACTCCTAGCATGTTTTCACTATATTCTTTGTATATGTACTTTAAAACTACTGCAAAAGCTTCATCTACCTCTTTATTTTCACGTCGATTCGGTAAATCTTTTCCCCCAATCACATAAAGAAGCGGAAATTCGTTAAACATTCCTATTATACCAATATTTATTGTAGCTGTGAGCAATCCACCTGTCATATGAGCTAAATGATAATATGGGATTTCTTCATACTCTCCTTGTTGTCTTACCATGCCACTAATAATTGGTTCCCATAATTCTGGTTCTGATTTATAACCTTGAAAGGTTTGTATCAAAAGGGCAAGAACTTCATTTAAGTCTCCAATATTTTTCTCATCTCTAGCATTCTCTTGTATATGAATTTTTGAAAAGTACGTTTGTACATACATTTTCACAGCATCCCATCCACCACAGTGCATTACAACTGACTGTGCAACGTAACTATCATGACAAGCTATCATTACCTCGACCGCTTGACTAAGTGTTAAAGAAGTTCTTCCTTGTAAATGCGGATATAACTGCGTACTATCTTCATGCGGATTAAATTTAATGTGATGAAGTATATCATTCCAATTATGTTTATTTTCCTTCACCATTTGTGCTACTACAAATCCAATAACTAATTTTGCTGCTGATGCTAACGGAATATTTAATTCACTATTATATGAAGCAACTATACGATTGTTTTTTGTAGAATAAATTTCCATTCCCACATAATTAGATTGTACCTCTTTTATTTTATTTATGACAGTTTCCATTTCCATCCCTCTTTTCATATCGTTATATTAACTTCTAATAATTCAATATTGAATATAAAAAACCTTTTCATCAGCTATTAAAATAAGAAAAAGGTAGCATGAATTTTTTCTTGCTACCGAAAAATATTTATTCTTCTATAGGATTTTCAGGACCGTTAAGCTCCAGCTGATAAAAAGCTAAATCTAGCCATTTATTAAACTTATAACCAGCTTTTTTTATTGTCCCTGCATGAACAAATCCATAGTTTTGATGCAAGGCAATACTTTTCTCATTCTCTGCATCAATTCCAGCAATTAAGGTCATATACTCTCGTTCCTCCGCAATTTTAATTAATTCTTTCATGAATAAAGACCCAATGCCATTTTTTCTATATGTCTTATCTACATACACAGAATGTTCAACTGAATATTTATAAGCAGGCCACGCTCTAAATGGGCCGAATGTCGCAAATCCTACTACTTTATTATCTAATTCGTATATGAAAATTGGATACCCTTCGGCCTTTTTTTGTTCATACCAATCTATTCTATTTTCAAGGGTTACAGGTTTATACGCATATACAGCTGTTGTATAAAGTATCGCATCGTTATAAATATCTAAAATGTATGCTAAATCTCTTTTCGTTGCTTCCCTTATCATTGTTTTCTTCCTTTCATCATGTTCATCTTATTTCACTATCTTTTTAATAGTTTTATTTTACCGAAATTTCCGATTTTTATCTACGTACGAATACTAGCTTTTCGGAAACCATCAAATATATTTATTGCAGCAGATAACGTATAGAAGAAAATTCCTCCCCCAATGAGCCACGTTTTAAACTCCTCTGTGGAAATAGTAAATGCATTTGCCAAATACGTAATAAATCCTGTGTTAAATAAATGTGGATTTACTACAATTACAATGAATACTATCGTCCCAGCTACTTGAAGAATAGCATTTCCAATCGCCAATCTTTGCGTCCATTGTCCCTGTACTAACTTATAAAGAGATATACCTATTTCAAAAACAATCACAATAGCAACGATTGGCCAATACTGAAGTAATACATCTTGATTAAACGTCGGCGCAACAAACTTCAATCCATTTTCCGTACCATTGTATACGCCAACGAGATGATTCGCATAGAAGTAAAGTGTAGCCCATATTGCCGTCCACATTAGACCTCCAAACACTTCAAACTTTGAGATCGCCTTTTTCTTCGGGATATACGCAATATTTTTCAAATCATCTGGCGTCCATTTTTTTAAACTTGTTGTTAATGGTTGTGGGTCCTTTTCTTTATCCGTTCTTTCTATAACAGCAAACACAACTGTCAGCCAGAAAAATACTTGGAAACCTACTTCAAACGTTCTTCCAATGCCTTCACCTATCAATTTTAAAATAACATTTAATACAGCCTGATCACCACTATAACTAATAAAATTTTCTGCAACCATTGAAATAAGCGCAATTACAACTGCGATTGGTAAGATCATTTTTAATAATGTCATATATACATCAAAATAACGTGGTCCAATTAAATGCATTGGTCTATCCAAGTACCCATTAGCTAATGCAACTGGACTTCCCAATTTTTCAAGAACTCTTTTTTCATCATCTTCATTATAATCATCCGGTAACATATCCTCGATTGTTGACCGTAGTTCAAGAATAATATCTTCACGATTTTTTTCAGGTAATCTCTTCGCTACTTCCTCGACATAAATATCAATTAAATTCATTCTTGTCCTCCTCCTTTAATAAGTTATAAAGTTCCTTCGAATCCTTTATCCATTCCTTTTTTAACTGCAAAAATATCTCTAATCCGTATTCACTTAAAACGTAATACTTACGCGGTCTACTCTCCGTTTTATCCCAACTACTCGTCACTAGCTCTTGCTTTTCTAATCGGCGAAGTAGTGGATATAAAGTACTTTGATCGATTGTGATCCCTGATTTCTCCAATAATTGGACAAGTGAATACCCATACTGCGGTGTTCTTAACTGGCTTAAAACCGCTAATGTTAATGTTCCTCTTCTTAGTTCAGTAATTAACGAATTTAATAAAGCATCCATTCACTCACCTCTTTTCCATTACTATATGTCATACAGTATATGTTTTATACTATGTATCGTACAGTATTAGTGTGATAAAAACAATATTTTTTACCAAAAAACGGATAATAAAACAAACTAACTATATGATTTGCGCTTTTCTCACTAACATATATAACATACTTATCTTTTTTAATCAGTGGGGGTTTGGTTCATTCCCCACTGATTATCAGCCCTCACCAATCGAGCTGTCTGTTAATGCGGGATAAACTCTCCGTTTTCTTTATGCAATGGAACAACCTCTACAATCGCCTCAACATTAATTACTCCGTAAACATGCGGATATTCTTGACCGTTAGAAGTAAGTTCATATTTTACTTCTGCTTTTAATAGGGCTGGATCAATTGTAAGTAATAAAACATCTTCTTCATGCTTGAAATATTTTTCTGCAACTTTTAAAGCTTGATCTACTAATGAACAATGAATAAATCCCTCTTCTTTAAGTGAAGCTTCATTAACTTCTCCATCTACCTTTGCGATTTCCCAATTACTTTTCGTAATTACTTTTGTAATCATAGTAACTCTCCCTTTTTAATTTATGTAATGATATAATAACACTAAATTTTCAACACGTTCTTAATAGATTGGGGGACTTATAATACATAAACCTCACACTGCATTACAAACCATTATTATAAATATGAATACAAATGAACATTGGCATGATTTTATTTGTTACTGTCAGCATCGCGAAGCGGGACTTCGAAAATTAGCTTATAAACATTTAGAGACATTTATTTCAAATGCAAAGAAATGGGAATCAAAAGATCAAGAAGAGTTTGCCATTTCGCTGTTTACTATTTTAGATGCATTAAACGAAAAAGATGAGGTCTTAACTTTCTCACTAAATAGTTTTCTAATTGATATTCTATATAGATGGACAGAAAACAACCCGATTGATTCAAGACCTTTTAGATGGATAGGAATTTATATGGACTCTAGCAATAAAGAAGACGATTTAGAAAAATCCCTTCGAAAAGCGATTGAATTAGGTGGTTATACCGAACAAAAAGCCATGATATACCTAGTTTCTAATTACATCAATACTTTAGAATTTGGTACAAATGAATTCCCTTCAGGTTATTGCGGAGATTTAAGCGAATGTATAGAAAAACTTCCCTATATGCTGCAATTAATTAATAGAATTCAGAATAAGAACATAAAGAAGCTACACATTGGTCAAATACAAGTACAACTACACCTTATTCTAGATTGGTTAAAACATACACAAATTCCAGTAGATGCCGTTCGTATACGGGAAAAAGGACAAACTAAGGAATTAGAAAAGGTCATTGTATATTATTTATACAACAGCTCAAGTCGTTAATTCATCTTGTACAGAGATAATGAATTTGTTTAAAAAACGCCAGTCATGTTATTCAAAAATCGGGTTATATAACGGAATAAATTCTTGTAAAAATTAGAAACATTTGAAATAATCGTTATTAAGTTGAAGCAGAGCGAATGCAGAAAAAGGTGATACGACTTTTTCTTACTTAAGAATCGCGAAACAGTTAAAAATTTTAATTAATTATATTCCGAAAGGGTGTGTGTAGTATCTTATCAACTAATGTTTTTACTTATAAATCTAAGGATGGAAAAACAGTAATAATTAGAGAAGCTAAAGAACAGGATGCAGAAAGAATACTAGATTCTGCTTCAAAAACTTTAATAAACGCTCCATACATGCTAAGTACGGTTGAGGATGTAAAAAAGGTGCGTATCGATGCTATTCAAAAAACGTTAAAAGCTTATCATGAAAATCCAAATTATGTACAGTTTATTGCTGAAGTTGATGGTAAGTTAGTCGGTGCAATAGATTTTAAGAACGGAAACAAAGAAAAAATTAGTCATCAAGGGGCTTTTGCGATGACCATACTACCTGAATATCGAAATTATGGTATTGGAAGAGCTCTTCTAGAAACGTTAATCAATTGGGCTAAAAATAACAGTAAAATTGAAAAAGTTTGTCTTGAGGTAATGGAAGATAATCTAGGTGCAATCCAGTTATATAAGAATCTAGGCTTCTTTGAAGAGGGTAGAAAAGCAAAGGGTGTAAAATTGGATGATAGCTATCAAAATTTAATATTAATGGCTTTATTCGTTTAAAATTGAATATTATTCAACAATGGGCGGTATTGTTGAATAAAACTTAGATTTTCAAACGACTTTATTGTTATATTTTTAAGTACAGTGAAGTATCTTATATCGCAAATTAAATAACTATGTTTTAACCCCGTCCTAAATTTAGAGCGGGGTTATACTTGTTTTAGGTTTTAAAATTAAATA
>NZ_QPEL01000010.1:0-15846 GCF_008368965.1 Bacillus sp. AY2-1
AGAGTAGGACGTCGCCAAGCTATTTATATCATCGCGGGGTGGAGCAGTACGGTAGCTCGTCGGGCTCATAACCCGAAGGTCGCAGGTTCAAATCCTGTCCCCGCAACCAAATGGTCCCGTGGTGTAGTGGTTAACATGCCTGCCTGTCACGCAGGAGATCGCCGGTTCGACCCCGGTCGGGACCGCCATTTTATATAAAGAAAAGAACGAAACAAGTTGTTTCGTATTTTTTTATTTGTTTTAACAAAAAACTAATAAAGACAGTCAAACTATCCTTAGGACAACTCCTAAGGACTTTTTTATATATTCAAAACCTGTATAATAAAGAGCAGAGAACATTGTGAGTAAAGTAGGTGAAGTCTGTGAGTAAATATGAAGTAACAACAAAATCTTCTGAGGAAACACAAAGATTATCAGAAAAACTAGGTGAACTCGTAGAGGCACAAGATGTAATTATTTTAGAAGGAGATCTTGGAGCTGGTAAGACGACTTTTACAAAGGGACTAGCAAAAGGTCTTGGAGTGAAAAGAGTTGTAAATAGTCCTACCTTTAATATTATTAAAGAATATAAAGGAAGATTACCGCTATATCATATGGACGTGTATCGCTTAGCAGAAAGCGAAGAGGACTTAGGCTTTGATGAGTATTTCTACGGTGAAGGAATTACGGTAGTGGAATGGGCTCATTTAATAGAAGCATATTTACCGAATGAAAAGTTACAAATTAGTTTATTCCATGCGGGAGATGACACAAGAAAAATTATACTCGAGCCAATTGGAGATCGCTATATTAGATTATGTGAGGAGCTATTACAAGATGAAAGTACTAGCAATTGATACTTCAAATTACGTAATGGGTGTATCCCTTATTGAGGAAGGAAACGTGATTGGGGAAATCATTACAAATTTGACGAAAAACCATTCTGTACGTCTTATGCCAGCTGTAGAGCAACTGTTAAAAGAATGTGGTGTAAAACCGAAGGAATTAACTAAAATCGTTGTAGCTGCTGGACCTGGATCATATACAGGTGTTCGCATAGGCGTGACAGCGGCAAAAACATTAGCTTGGTCACTTCAAATACCAATTGTAGGTGTATCAAGTTTAGAGGTAGTAGCTGCAAACGGTGCTAACTTTAATGGATTAATTTGTCCTTTATTTGATGGAAGGCGTGGGCAAATCTATACTGGATTATATACATACGAAGGAGAGCAGTTAACTTCAATAGAAGAAGACCGAATTATTCTTATTGTAGACTGGTTGCAAATGTTAAAAGATAAAGGACAGCCTGTTTTATTTATCGGTAATGATGTTAAATTGCATAAAGAAACAATTATAGAATATTTAGGTGATCAAGCTGTATTCGCTCCTTTTACTAAAAATAATCCAAGACCAAGTGAGCTAGCATTTTTAGGATTACAAAAAGAAGAACATGATGTGCATACGTTTGTTCCGAGCTATCTTCGTTTAGCTGAAGCTGAAACAAAGTGGTTAGAAAGTCAAAACAAGTAGGGGCCTTGCAGAAGATGGATATGATATTTAGAAAGATGGAACTTGATGATATTGCTCAAATTGTAGCTATTGAAGAAGTATCTTTTTCAACTCCTTGGACTGCAGATGCTTTTCACCGTGAATTAACGATGAATGAACATGCACATTATATTGTGTTAGAAAAAGATGGTCGTGTAATCGGGTATTGTGGATTGTGGATAATTATTGATGAATCACATATAACAAATATAGCTATTTTGCCAGAATACCGAGGTCAAAAGTTAGGAGATGCCTTATTGAAAGCAGTTATTTCAGAAGCGAAAGAACTAGGGGTAAAAACAATGACGCTTGAAGTACGTGTATCAAATGAAGTAGCAAAGCAGTTATACAAAAAATATGGATTTCAAAATGGTGGAATTCGTAAACGATACTATGCAGACAATCAGGAAGATGGTCTTGTAATGTGGGTGAATATATAATGGAAAAAAATACGATTATACTTGGGATTGAAACGAGCTGTGATGAAACAGCGGTAGCGGTTGTTAAAAATGGGACGGAAATTATTGCGAATGTCGTTGCATCACAAATTGAAAGTCATAAACGTTTTGGCGGCGTTGTACCAGAGATTGCATCCCGTCATCATGTAGAAGAAATTACAGTTGTGTTAGAAGAAGCTTTAAAAGAAGCAAACATAACATTTGATGATATTGATGCAATCGCTGTAACAGAAGGGCCTGGTTTAGTAGGAGCACTTCTAATTGGGGTAAATGCAGCGAAGGCAGTAGCTTTTGCACATGATATTCCGCTAGTCGGTGTTCATCATATTGCTGGTCATATTTATGCGAACCGTTTAGTAAAAGAAGTGCAATTCCCGCTATTATCACTTGTTGTATCTGGTGGGCATACAGAACTTGTTTATATGAAAGAACATGGTTCATTTGAAGTAATTGGTGAAACGCGAGATGATGCAGCTGGAGAAGCATATGATAAAGTAGCTCGTACGTTATCTATGCCATATCCAGGTGGTCCTCATATTGATCGCCTTGCACATGAAGGAGAACCAACAATTGATTTGCCTCGTGCATGGCTAGAACCGGATTCATATGATTTTAGCTTTAGTGGATTGAAATCAGCAGTTATCAACACTGTGCATAACGCGAAACAACGTGGTATAGAAATTAAACCAGAAGATTTAGCGGCAAGTTTCCAAGAAAGTGTAATAGATGTACTTGTAACGAAAGCAGCTCGTGCAGCAGCAGCTTATAATGTAAAGCAATTACTTCTTGCTGGTGGAGTAGCTGCTAATAAAGGACTTCGTGCCCGATTAGAAGAAGAATTTGCACAAAAAGAAAACATTGAACTAATTATTCCACCGCTATCTTTATGCACAGATAATGCAGCAATGATTGCAGCGGCAGGGACAATTGCGTATGAACAAGGCAAGCGTGCAACATTAGCCTTAAATGCGAATCCAGGATTAGATATTGAAGCATAGTTATGCACATAATTAACCACAGCTTGTGGATAAAACCCATGTTATCTGTTGATAATGTGGGTTTTATTGTGTATATAAAGTGTTGATAACTTTTTCGTTGGCTGTGGGTAATGTGGAAAAGTTGGTTTAATAGTTATTTTATAAAGGTGGATATGTGTATAAACTTGTGGATAAACTAGATGAAGTCTGACCTTTGAGTGTATTGTTTTTCGGGAAATAAAAAGCAAGAAGATATCCCCGAAAAACATTTTTTAATATCCCTCCATTATAGAGGGTGCTGATATTGTCAATCCTTGTCGGTAAATCGATATTTCGTGTCGAATCGTTTATGTATATAGGGTTACGATAGATGTATTTGAAAAATCGTTGATATATTCCCAGTTACCATTGATATATCCAAAAAATTATTTATGTACTTAAAGAAAAAAGATGTCGCATAGTCAAAAATCATGACTGATGAGACATCTTCCTTATTTAAATACTCTTATACATGCAGCTCTTCCCACTCTGCCATACAAGTTTCAAGCTGTTCTTGTAGCGTTTGTTTTTTAGTTGTAATTTCACTAGCTTTTTCATAATCTGCATATATTTCTGGTAAGCAAAGTTGATCTTCTAACGTAGCAATTTCTTCTTCTAAGTTTACGATATTTTGTTCTAGCTCTTCAATTTTTCGAGTGCGTTGACGTTCTAATTGTTTACGCTCTTTTTCTTCGAGATAATTTAATTTTTCTTGAGCTACAGTTTTTTGAACAGGTGCCTGATTTTCTTGCTGTTCTTGTTGTTCAAATGCTGCACGTTCAATCATTTCATTTTTCTTCTCCACATAGTAATCGTAATCCCCTAAATATTCCTGTGCGCCTTCTGTTGATAACTCAACCACAGTCGTTGTTACACGGTTAATAAAGTAGCGGTCATGTGAGACAAATAGAAGAGTCCCTGGATAATCAATTAAAGCATTCTCTAAAATCTCTTTACTATTTAAATCAAGGTGGTTCGTAGGCTCATCCAGAATTAATAAATTTGACTTTTGCATCATAAGTTTCGCAAGAGCTAATCGAGCTTTTTGTCCACCACTAAGGGAAGATACTGGTTTCAGTACATCATCTCCTGTGAATAAAAAATTCCCGAGTATAGTACGGATTTCTTTTTCAGGTTGCAGTGGATATTCATCCCATAGTTCATTTAAAACCCGTTTAGAAGATGTTAAATTTGCTTGTTCTTGGTCATAATAGCCAACAGATACATTTGATCCGAAAGAAACATTACCATTTAATAGTGGTAACTTATTCACAATAGATTTTAATAATGTGGATTTCCCAATTCCGTTTGGACCAACTAAGGCAACACTATCTCCGCGAGTTAAGCGCATAGTTACGTGTTCAATTATAGGGTCCTCCTCATAGCCGATGGTTGCATCTTTTACTTGTAAAACATCATTTCCACTTTGCTTTTCAATATCGAAGTGGAATGATGCTGACTTAGAATCCCCTAATGGTCTCGTTAATAATTCCATTCTGTCTAGTTGTTTACGGCGACTTTGAGCACGTTTCGTTGTAGAAGCGCGAGCTATATTCTTTTGAACGAAGTCCTCAAGTTTTGCGATTTCATCTTGTTGTTTTTCGTAACGTTTCATTTCTTGATCATATAATGCTGATTTTAAGTCTAAATATTTACTGTAGTTACCAACAAATCGTCTGCTTTCTTTATTCGAAATTTCATATACTTGTGTAACGAGTTTGTCTAAGAAATAACGGTCATGGGAAACGATTAATATTGCGCCAGGATAACCTTGTAAATATTGCTCAAGCCATGTTAATGTTTCAATGTCTAAATGGTTTGTAGGCTCGTCCAAAATAAGTAAGTCTGGTTTTGTTAATAATAATTTCCCGAGAGCTAATCTTGTTTTTTGCCCGCCACTTAAAGTAGAGATCGTCGTCTGGTGTGTTTCAACTGGGAAGCCAAGGCCGCTTAAAATGGAGCGAATATCCGCTTCGTATTGATATCCACCTTGATCTTTATAATTGAGTTGCAATTGGTCATAATCAGCTAACAATCTTTCATATATAGCTTCGTTTGAAAAGTTTTCTTCTTTTCCCATTTCTTGCTCAAGCTTTCGAAGTTTTGTCTCCATTTGCTGTAAGTGGGTAAAGACGGTTAGCATTTCATCCCAAATTGTTAAAGACGTTTCTAGGCCAGTATTTTGAGCTAAATACCCGATTGAGACATCTTTCGGTTTTATAATTTCGCCACCATCATGTGATAACTCACCAGCGATAATTTTTAATAATGTAGATTTTCCAGCTCCATTCCTTCCAACTAATGCGATACGATCTTTTGTTTGTACTTCCAATTTTATGTTTGCAAGAATTGTTTCTGCACCGTATAATTTCGAAAGTCCATTTACTTGTAATAAAATCAATGTTCTCACCTCAAATAATTTCTTAACTTTGCCATGTTTATATTTCTCAATCATACTAAAAATAGTGTATAGTTTAAAATAAAGAGAGAATACTTCTTCTCTTTATTATACAAGGAATTTAATGAGTGCTAAACTTCTGTATTTGATTAAAGTATATGAATAAAGATAGGAAGAGAGGAGAGGTCATATGGATCAGCAAAAGATTCCACAAGCCACTGCTAAAAGATTGCCTCTATACTATCGATTTATCCAAAACTTATCTCTTTCTGGTAAGCAGCGTGTTTCATCGGCCGAATTGAGTGAAGCGGTAAAAGTAGATTCCGCAACAATACGAAGAGATTTTTCGTATTTTGGAGCATTAGGGAAAAAGGGATATGGATATAACGTAAATTATTTATTATCATTTTTCCGCGAAACACTTGATCAAGATGATATAACGCGTGTAGCACTTATTGGAGTAGGTAATTTAGGGACCGCTTTCTTACATTATAATTTCACGAAAAACAATAATACAAAAATTGAAATGGCATTTGATGTTAGTGAAGAGAAAGTTGGAACAGAAATCGGGGGCATTCCTGTATATCATTTAGATGAATTAGAAGAGAGATTATCAAATGATATACAAGTGGCAATATTAACAGTACCGGCTACAGTAGCACAAGCTGTAGCAGATAGATTAGCTGAAACGAGCGTGCACGGTATTTTGAATTTCACACCAGCACGATTAAACGTATCAGAGAATATTAGAATTCATCATATTGATTTAGCTGTAGAGTTACAAACATTAGTTTACTTTTTGAAAAACTATCCACAATAAAACGCAGAGGAAGCGACCTCTGCGTTTTATTATTGTTTCTTCTTTGTGAATTTAACTAATATAAGGCGAAGTGCCAAATTAAAATCAATTGTTGCCATAACTGCAAATAGTATTGTCCACACATTCCAGATTGTATCTGTCACGTTCGTAATGGCGAAGCGTGTAAAGATACATCCAAGAAGGAAGTATAATGCGGCCATGAACAATGGTGAGTTTCTCATACAAAAAATCCTCCGATAAATCCTTGCATTTTTTCAGCTTCTTTAATCATTTCTTGAATTTGCTCATTGCTCATAAAAATTTGCCCAATAGCGACTAATGTATTCATCGCAACATGAGCTGCAATAGGAACGATAATGCGCTTCGTCTTCACATATAAGAAGGCGAATACGAGCCCCATAGCAGTGTATACCAATAAGTGAGTAAAATCAAAATGAATTGCTGCGAATACAAGTGAACTAATGATAGCTGCAATAAAGAAGTTGAACTTCTTATAAAGTGCACCGAATAGAATTTTTCTAAATACGATTTCTTCTAAGATAGGTCCGATTATAGATACAACAATAAGGAACCAAGGGGTAGTTCGTGCAATTTCCATCAGTTTCATTGTATTTTCTGAACCTTGTTTAATTCCTAGTAGCTGCATCTCGATCATACCGGCAACTATTTGTGAAAAGAAAGCTAAGAATAATCCGATGAAAATCCACCCAATTGTAGCTGGAACAGAAGAGCGCGTTGCATCTAAATGTCTGTCGCGAATATCTGTTCTAAGTAACCAAAGTACGATACATAATGCAACAAAGAAGCTAATAATTGCCCAGTGTCCCATTATGATTTGTCCTTTTTCCTCAATGGTAAATCCTCTATTATCATAGAGTCCTGTTTTTAGGAGAAGTGGTAATCCAACAGCGCCAGATAATTGCATTAAAATGTATGTAACGATAATCCACCAGTATTGTTTCTTCAAATGGTTTAACCATCCTTTCTAACTCTAGTGTATGAGATGAGGTAGGATAACATGTAAATATGTTATCTACGATATAAACTTTCATTCGAATTATGATTTTTTTGTAAATACGTATTTTAAATTAAAGTAGGAGACAGGAAAAAGTTGTACGTTTAGCGAAAACAACTTAGGGTGTCTTTCATATTGTAACATACGAGTAGGGGAAACAACGATTCATATAGTAGAGGCAGTATTCTATATAGAAAGTTTATATAGTAATTTGCGAAAAAATTATGATTTTTTTACTTGCAAAAGAAATTGAGATTATTTATTATTATAAGTGTGTTAGCACTCGGGTGACTTGAGTGCTAATAAATAAAATTTACATAACAAAATGAGGAGGTTATTGTTCATGCTAAAGCCATTAGGTGATCGCGTTGTAATTGAGCTTGTTCAAGCAGAAGAAAAAACAGCAAGTGGTATTGTATTACCAGACACTGCAAAAGAAAAACCACAAGAGGGTAAAGTTGTTGCAGTAGGTACTGGTCGAGTGCTTGAAAATGGTGAGCGTGTTGCTTTAGAGGTAGCAGCAGGTGATCTTATCATCTTCTCAAAATATGCAGGTACTGAAGTGAAATATGAAGGTACAGACTACTTGATTTTACGTGAAAGTGACATTTTAGCAGTTATCGGTTAATTATATAAATCTTAAAAAAATCCAAGGGGGTCAATTATTATGGCAAAAGATATTAAATTTAGTGAAGAAGCACGTCGTTCGATGCTTCGCGGTGTCGACACTCTTGCAAACGCAGTAAAAGTAACGCTTGGACCAAAAGGTCGTAACGTTGTACTTGAGAAAAAATTCGGTTCACCACTTATTACAAATGATGGTGTAACAATCGCAAAAGAAATCGAATTAGAAGATGCATTCGAAAACATGGGTGCGAAATTAGTAGCAGAAGTTGCTAGCAAAACAAATGATGTAGCTGGTGACGGAACAACAACTGCAACTGTATTAGCGCAAGCTATGATTCGTGAAGGTCTTAAAAACGTAACAGCTGGTGCTAACCCAATGGGTCTTCGTAAAGGTATCGAAAAAGCTGTTACTGCTGCAATTGAAGAATTAAAAACGATTTCTAAACCAATCGAAGGCAAATCTTCTATCGCGCAAGTAGCTGCTATTTCTGCAGCTGACGAAGAAGTAGGTCAATTAATCGCTGAAGCAATGGAGCGCGTTGGTAACGATGGCGTTATTACTTTAGAAGAGTCTAAAGGATTCACAACAGAATTAGACGTAGTAGAAGGTATGCAATTTGATCGTGGATATGCATCTCCTTACATGATTACTGATTCTGACAAAATGGAAGCAGTTCTTGATAACCCATACATCTTAATTACTGACAAAAAGATTTCTAACATCCAAGAAATCTTACCAGTATTAGAGCAAGTGGTACAACAAGGTAAACCACTTCTTATCATTGCTGAAGATGTAGAAGGCGAAGCTTTAGCTACATTAGTAGTGAACAAACTTCGTGGTACATTCAACGTAGTAGCTGTTAAAGCTCCTGGATTTGGTGACCGTCGTAAAGCAATGCTAGAAGATATCGCAATCTTAACTGGTGGCGAAGTAATCACTGAAGAATTAGGTCGTGACTTAAAATCTGCTACAGTTGAATCTTTAGGACGCGCTGGTAAAGTTGTTGTTACAAAAGAAAACACAACTGTAGTTGAAGGTATTGGAAATACAGAGCAAATCGCAGCTCGTATCGGTCAAATCCGTGCGCAATTAGAAGAAACAACTTCTGAATTCGATCGTGAAAAATTACAAGAGCGTCTTGCTAAACTAGCAGGTGGCGTAGCGGTAATTAAAGTAGGTGCAGCAACTGAAACTGAGTTAAAAGAGCGCAAACTTCGCATTGAAGATGCACTTAACTCAACTCGTGCAGCAGTAGAAGAAGGTATCGTTGCAGGTGGTGGTACTTCACTTATGAACGTATACACGAAAGTAGCTTCTATCGTAGCTGAAGGCGACGAAGCAACAGGTATCAACATCGTACTTCGCGCACTAGAAGAGCCAGTTCGTCAAATCGCAATCAACGCTGGTCTAGAAGGATCTGTAGTTGTAGAGCGTCTAAAAGGCGAAAAAGTAGGCGTTGGTTTCAATGCAGCTACTGGCGAATGGGTTAACATGCTTGAGTCTGGTATCGTAGATCCAGCTAAAGTAACTCGTTCTGCACTTCAAAACGCAGCATCTGTTGCAGCTATGTTCTTAACAACTGAAGCTGTAGTAGCTGACAAGCCAGAACCAAATGCACCAGCAATGCCTGACATGGGCGGCATGGGCATGGGCGGTATGGGCGGAATGATGTAATTCCGTTTGCCCTAAAAAACATCCATTTCTATATAGAAATGGATGTTTTTTTATGTTTTTTAGAAAAGGAAATGAATTTCTGTAGAATTTTGTCGCTTTCTCTCTTGACCATATAGATACTTCATTGTTAGAATCTAGGAAGATAATATAAAACGATCCTTCATATATCCTCAATGATATGGTTTGAGAGTCTCTACCGGGTTACCGTAAACAACCTGACTATGAAGGCAGTGTGTCTTATATTTATAAAGAGCGGAGACTATCTTTCTTTATAAAGCCAGACCCCTGCCTTTTCTTTGTTATGAGACTAGAGGCGGAGGACTGGCTTTTTTTATTATATTAGTAATGCTTTTCGCCAAATTGGTGAAAATATTTATATACGAGAACTAACGTTGGGGTGATTATTTTGAAGAAGCAACACGATACAATTATCGTTTTAGATTTTGGAAGTCAATACAATCAGTTAATAGCACGTCGAATTCGTGAGTTCGGTGTATACAGTGAACTTCATCCACATACAATTACTGCAGAAGAAATTAAAGCAATGAATCCAAAAGGGATTATTTTCTCTGGTGGACCAAATAGCGTATACGGTGAAGGTGCATTACATTGTGATGAAAAAATCTTCGAACTAGGATTACCGATTTTCGGTATCTGTTACGGTATGCAGCTTATGACACAACACTTCGGTGGTAAAGTAGAGCGTGCCAACCACCGTGAGTACGGAAAAGCTGTTCTTAAAGTAGAGAACGAATCAAAATTATATGCGAACCTTCCAGAAGAGCAAGTTGTATGGATGAGCCATGGCGACTTAGTAACTGGTTTACCTGAAGGATTTGTAGTAGACGCAACAAGTGAGTCTTGTCCAATTGCTGGTATGAGCAATGAAGAGAAAAACTTATACGGTGTACAATTCCACCCAGAAGTACGTCACTCTGAGCACGGTAACGATTTAATTAAAAACTTCGTATTCGGTGTATGTGGTTGTTCTGAAGGATGGAACATGGAGAACTTTATCGAAGTAGAACTAGAGAAAATTCGTGAAACTGTTGGAGACAAAAAAGTACTATGCGCACTTAGCGGCGGTGTAGACTCTTCTGTTGTAGCAGTATTAATTCATAAAGCAATCGGCGATCAATTAACATGTATTTTCGTTGACCATGGTTTACTTCGTAAAGGTGAAGCGGAAGGCGTTATGAAAACATTCAGCGAAGGCTTCCACATGAACGTTATTAAAGTGGATGCACAAGAACGTTTCATGAACAAGTTAAAAGGTGTAGAAGATCCAGAACAAAAACGTAAAATCATTGGTAATGAATTCATTTACGTATTTGATGATGAAGCTTCTAAATTACAAGGTATGGACTTCTTAGCACAAGGTACACTTTACACAGACATCGTTGAAAGTGGTACAGCAACTGCACAAACAATTAAATCTCACCATAACGTTGGTGGACTTCCAGAAGACATGCAGTTCAAATTAATTGAGCCTTTAAATACGTTATTTAAAGATGAAGTACGTGTATTAGGATCTGAACTAGGAATTCCTGATGAAATCGTATGGCGTCAACCATTCCCAGGTCCTGGTCTTGGTATTCGTGTATTAGGTGAAATCACAGAAGAGAAATTAGAAATCGTTCGTGAATCTGATGCGATTTTACGTGAAGAAATTATTAAAGCAGGATTAGACCGCGAAATCTGGCAATACTTCACTGCGCTTCCTGGCATGCGTAGCGTAGGTGTTATGGGTGACGAGCGTACTTACGATTACACAGTAGGTATCCGCGCGGTAACATCTATCGACGGTATGACAGCTGACTGGGCACGTATCCCTTGGGACGTATTAGAGAAAATCTCTGTTCGTATCGTAAACGAAGTAAAACACGTTAACCGTATCGTGTATGATGTAACGAGTAAGCCACCAGCAACTATTGAGTGGGAATAGTATTGTAATAAAAAAGATCCATCTATCATTCATGAATAGATGGATCTTTTTGTTTTTACCATTAATACGAACGAAAGTATAAAAGTTTATAAAAATGTTCGTTTTTAAATTGACAAAAGTGCCTATGCGAGTTAATATGAGTATGTAATTCAAACGAAAAGTGAATATTATGCCGTCGTATAATATCGGGGATATGGCCCGAAAGTTTCTACCTAGCTACCGTAAATGGCTTGACTACGAGGCGTTTGTATAAAGACGAGGGGAAACTTGTCTTTGTTTATAGAACGCTTCCATGTATATATGCAATGGAAGCCTTTTTTATTTCTCGGGATAAAAGAGGGCTAGGAGAAATACGGCGAGTAATCATATAACGGGGGAAACGTAAGATGAAACGCTATTTTCAGTTTGATGAGCTCGGTACGAATTATAAGACTGAGTTCATAGCAGGGTTAACGACATTTCTATCTATGGCTTACGTACTGTTTGTCAATCCTGCTACGCTGTCGCTTGGAAATGTTAAAGGGTTACCAGCAGGTACAGGGATGGATCCAGGTGCAGTATTCGTTGCTACGGCATTAGCGGCAGCGATTGGTTCGTTAATTATGGGTATTTTTGCGAAGTATCCAATTGCTTTAGCGCCAGGTATGGGAATTAACGCGTTCTTTGCTTATACAGCAGTGTTAACGATGGGTATTCCTTGGCAAACAGCAATTGCTGGAACATTAATGTCAGGTATTATCTTTATTATTCTTACAGCTTCAGGTATTCGTGAAAAAATTATTAATGCAATTCCATCAGAGTTAAAGTTTGCAGTAGCGGCAGGTATTGGATTATTCATTGCTTTCCTTGGATTCCAAAATGCCGGAATTATTGTGAAAAATGATGCTGTTCTTGTTGGGTTGGGGGACTTAACAAAGGGCACAACGTTACTAGCGATCTTCGGGGTTGTTACTACAATCATCTTTATGATTAAGAAAGTTAATGGTGCAGTATTTTACGGTATGATTCTTACAGCGATCTTAGGAGTAGCAACAGGATTAATTGATACTCCGAAAGCTGTAGTGGGAGCAATACCGAGCCTAGAACCAACGTTCGGTGCTGCGTTAACGCACTTTGGAGATATTTTCACTGTTCAAATGGGTATTGTTATTATAACGTTCTTCTTTATCGATTTCTTTGATACAGCAGGTACGCTTGTAGCGGTTGCGAATCAAGCTGGATTAATGAAGAACAATAAATTACCACGTGCAGGAAAAGCATTATTTGCAGATGCGATTGCAACTGTAATTGGTGCAATCTTGGGTACATCAACAACAACGTCTTACATTGAGTCTTCTGCAGGGGTAGCAGCAGGAGGACGTTCTGGATTTACAGCAGTTGTAACAGCAGGATTCTTCTTACTGGCATTATTCTTCTCGCCATTACTAAGTGTTGTAACGCCAGCTGTAACGGCACCAGCTTTAATTATTGTAGGAATCTTGATGGTTTCTTCCTTAGGGGAAATTGATTGGAAGAAATTCGAGATTGCAGTGCCAGCATTCTTTACAATTATCTCTATGCCACTTACGTATAGTATCGCAACTGGGATTGCGATTGGATTTATCTTCTATCCAATTACAATGGTTGTGAGTGGTCGTCGTAAAGAGGTTCATCCGATTATGTATGTTATGGGAGTTTTATTTGTACTATATTTCATCTACGTTCGTAAATAAAGTGAAACTTTAATCAGAGTGGGGGAAACCCCACCCTGATTATTAGTTGAACCAATCGGGCTTTTAAGGGCAGTTGATCTGCCGCGTAACATCGTTGATTTGGGCAGTTTTTGAAGTGGGAGTCTTACTGCCCGTTAATGCGGGATAAAAGGGGTTTTTTAAAAGGTCTAGACTTAAGGGGAGTCTAGACCTTTTTTGCGTCTTCAGAAAATCTTAAGGATTTCCGAGCGTTTTTCTTCAGAAGTTTTCCTATAATAGAAGTTAGGGATTAAAAAAGTGATGGGGGAGATATTGTGGCACACGAAACAATACTTGTCGTAGATGATGAAAAAGAAATTCGAAATTTAATTACAATCTATTTAAAGAATGAAGGATATAAAGTATTGCAAGCAGGAGACGGGGAAGAAGGATTACGTTTACTAGAAGAAAATGAAGTACATCTAGTCGTATTAGATATTATGATGCCGAAAGTGGATGGTATTCATATGTGTATGAAAGTAAGGGAAGCGAAAGAGATGCCTATTATTATGCTTTCTGCCAAAACGCAAGATATGGATAAGATTTTAGGATTAACAACAGGAGCAGATGATTACGTAACGAAGCCCTTTAATCCATTAGAGTTAATTGCACGAATTAAATCTCAGTTACGCCGTTATATGAAAATGAATGGTTTCGCTGTCCAAAATGAGGACGAGTTAGAAATTGGAGAGATGAAAATCAACATCTCGACCCATAAAGTTATTGTAGAGGGAGAAGAAGTGAAACTAACTCCGAGGGAATTTTCAATTTTAGAATTGCTAACTAGAAATCCAGGTATGGTGTTTAGTGCGGAGCAAATTTATGAAAAGGTGTGGAACGAACGATCTTTCCAGTCTGATAATACTGTAATGGTGCATATTCGAAAAGTGCGTGAAAAGATTGAGGAGAATCCAAGGAAACCTAGATATATAAAAACGGTATGGGGAGTGGGATATAAGATTGAAAAAGATATTTAATCCGTTTACTTATGTTCGGAAAATTCGAGAATTAATTGAAAAGATAATAAAGAGCGTGAAACGGAGTATAAGGATTCAACTTATTACGGCGTTTACTGCTTGTGCGTTATTAGGTCTCTTTGTATCAACGAAGATAGTAGCACCTATTTTTGAAGATGCTAGCCAACATGCCGAGATTAATTACAGAGATGGTATGGAGCAAATTAATCGTAAAGCTCAAAGTACAGCGGAAATGATGGTTGTTGAAAATAAATTAGATGCTGTACAAAACATGATAGAGCTAGAAAATGAGAATTTAGAGCAAGGGCATGATGCCTTTAAAATATTAGTTACTGACGAAAATGGTAAAGTTTTGTATAAAACGAAGCAAGCGCAAGAAGAACAAATTAATTTGCATAATACAATTCGTAATGCGACTTCATTTGCTATCAATTATTCAAATAATAATGATATTGAAAGATCAAGAAAAGAGTTTATTACATTCTCGCCTATTACAATTGAAGGTAAGAACTTATATATGTTTGTAAGTGGGATTCCTCAAGGGGAGGTAGTGTACTATAAAGTAGAAGGACCATTCCCGTTTTTAATGGGTGTTCTTGTATTCATTTTCTCTTTCTTCTATATAACAAAGAGAAAGATGAAGCAGATTGAAGCAATGGCACAAGGTGTAAAGGAAATAGAAAGAGGTAACTTAGCGTACCGCATTGAGAAAAAAGGTGAAGATGAGATTGCGTCTTTAACTGAGAATATTAATAATATGGCGGAAGAGCTTATGAATAATATAGAAAAGGAACGTAAATTAGAAAAGCAGAAAAATGAGCTTATCACAAATGTATCTCATGATTTGCGTACACCACTTACTTCTATTATGGGTTACTTACGATTACTTCGAGATTCTAAATATGAAAATAAAGAACAACATGATGAGTATACAAGAATTGCTTTTGTAAAGTCGGAGCAGTTAAAGAATTTAATAGAAGATTTATTTGAGTATACGAAGTTAACAAATGAACAAGTTGTATTAGAAAAACAAGAAGTATGTGTAAATGAGTTGCTTGAGCAATTAATAGAAGAGTTAGTACCGCAGGCGGAAGAACATGGACTTACGTTTGTTAAGAAGTTTCCTGAGGAACGTACTTATGCATCGATTGATTCGGAAAAGATGGTTCGTGTATTTGATAATTTACTAATGAATGCGATTAAGTACAGTAAAGATGATGGAGAGATAAAAGTTTCTCTTCAAAGGCAGCGTAGGGATATACAAATTGTAATTGCGAATCATAGTGAAGAGTTTACGAGAGAAGAGTTAGTGAATTTGTTTGAACGTTTCTATAAGAAGGATCAATCTCGAAGTAGAGTAACGGAAGGATCGGGACTTGGCTTAGCGATTGCGAAAAGTATTGTTGAGTTGCAAGGTGGTAGTATTCGAGCGGAATATAGGGATGGTATTATTCAATTTATCGTCTCTTTACCAATTATAGAAAAATAATAAATGAATAGAATGATATGTGATAAAAAGGCTTATTTTAAAAGAAATAAGCCTTTTTATATTTTTTATAAAAACATATTGACGATTAGAGATTAGAGGTGTAATATAGAACAAGTCGCCGATGACAATAACGTCGCAAGCGACAAATGAAATGAAAAACTTAGTTGAC
>NZ_QPEL01000100.1:0-10552 GCF_008368965.1 Bacillus sp. AY2-1
TTCCTTGCGGAACTTTTAGCCCTATATATAAGAGTGAGAAGAGCAAAGTGAAGAAAGTCAATAATATCAAGGGTTTATAAAAGGTAGGGTGTCAAAAAAAAGCGACACAGGTGTCAAAAAAAAGTGACACCTAAAAAAAGGTAAATGATAACAAAAAAAAGAACGCAAGAAAATTTTTGCGTTCTTTTAAAATAAATAAATAGGTAATTTATGTTTTTTCTTTCCTTGGTCTTCAACTTTAAAATTTCTTAATGAATCCCTAAAAATATGTTGAGTTGCTTTATCTATTCCATCTTTAGGAGAACAACACATAACATTTGGATTTACAAACCATGTACGGCTAGTACAAACTCGCCCATCTTCAGTTGTAACACCTGATTGTGCAACTGCTAATATTCCCTTTTTTAATAAACCATTCATAACACTAGAAATACTTTGACGAGTCATTTTAAACTTTTCAGCTAGATATGTAGGTGATGCCGGATTATTTGTCTCACGTTCTACGAGAACATTAGTTTTAAACTCTACAGATGAAGTTAATTTGAATAAAAAAGCTTCTTCCTTACTACTCAAATAACCTATTTCAATCAGATAATCTATATTATCCATTATAATTTGCACAAATCTCACCCGATCTGTAGGTTTTTTCTTTTTGCCTATGAAATATTCTTCGCCACCAGACATTTTACTTAACATCTGTAAAAGCATAGCTCTTTCTTCTTCTGAATATCCACCAGTTTGCAATTGGTCATAAATACTATCAATCTTACTATCTCTTAATTTCGCTTTTTTTTCAGCTTGTCCAAAATCTACAACTTTTGTCATAAAATAATTCTCTCCCTTAGTGGAAGGAATCAACTTTTATATGTTAGAATGTATATAGAAAATATATTGGTTGATTCCAACCTTATTATGAAAAACCGCCTCGCCGACCAAAGCTTGGGCGGTTTTTCTCGTTTGTATCTCTTTTTATATAATAACATGAAATATGTTGTTAAAGGTTTCCATCTATTAGAAATCAATTCTCTTTTTCACCATTATTACATCTATCTTTCCATATCAAACCCTCGATGTTTATTCATTTCCTTCTTATGTTCACGTTCAAATTGATTATCAACTCCCTTGCTACCCAATTCATTTTTAACAATCTCTCTAAACGCCTTAAATTGCTCTTTAAAAACTTTTTTCGTTTGTACATATAAAACTCTTATATTCGTCTGCAAACCCCTTATATGAGCTTTTAACGAGCTTATTTCTCTATTTAATACACCAACTTCTTTTTGTAACTTACTTTTTTCTTGTTTCAACGTTCGATTTTCTTTCATCCAGCCCTCTGCATGTGCTTTTAAACTCTCATTCTCTTTCACAAAATCTGTTTCTCTTAAACGCTCATAATCTTTTTTAATAATAACCGCTGCATTCACTTGTTTTGTTAATTCTTGATATTGTTCAGGTGATAACACATAATTTCTTGTCTGTTTCTTCGTGATTTCAGCTTTTCCAAACATTTTATCCTGTACTTCTACTACTACTTCTTTACGTAAAAATGGAATTTTAACAGGTTCATTTGGTACTTGATCTGTAGCACTATCTAATTCTTTTTGTATTTGTTCTACTCTTTTTTCTAACTCTAAATGACGCTGGCCAATTAACTGCAGCTTTTCACTTTCATTCTCTACTTGTTGTTTTACTACCTCTAATTCTTTGTACGTATCAACAACATCACTTTCCAAACTCTTTTTAGCTAATTCTAATTCGTTTGTTTTCTCTTTAACATTTTTTAAATCATAATCAATCGTTTGTAATTGTGTTTCTTTTTCTTGTACTTGATTTTCAATAGTTGATTTTGCTTCTGCATATTCTTTATATTGACGGACTTTCATGTATTTATGGGAACCTACATTAGCACGTTCAAAATTTGGAATGTGTTCTTTCGCTAATTGCTCAATATAAGCTGTTTCCGCTTCTCTCCAATGCGCAATTAACTGTCTTCCCTTTCCTTCGACACCTTGTTGCTGCAAAGCTCTATCCATTCCGACACGCCTCGTTAATCCTCGACTGCTTTCAAAATTGGGTACATAGTTAATATGTAGATGTGGATTGGCTTCATCATCATGTAAAACCATGTTATAAACCGCTAGGTTTGGATTTCTCTCTTGAAAAGCCTCAGCATAGCGCTTTAAAGCTTCTTTTTTAGCTTCCCTATACTTTGGGTCGTCTTTACCTTCTCCTATCGCTACAACGAGTTCTCGTTGCTCATGTGTCTTATCATCTTTATGTACTTTGTTATAGTAGTCATCAATTTTACGATCATTTCGTTTTTGTTTCTCGTTATACTTGTCCACGGCTTCTTGAAAAACATCCTTGTATACACTTCGGATGTCCTTTTGAACAAAATAAATATTCTCATGTAACCTAGCTGGATCAATGCCAGGATTCCCATAAATATTTTCTCTATTATTATGGCTTAATGAACTTTGATGAGATTGATTAAATGAGATAGAACCCAACATAAAGTGCCACCACTTTCCCTAGATTAATTGATACCATCAGTCTAGCAAAGCGACGAAATGATGTCAATTAATGTAACCCTATACGTATTTTGACACTTTCGCATCAAAATCAATAGGGGTCTGCGACGCTTTTCGGCTTTGCCGAGCCACATTTCACGTGGCAAAAACAAAACCTTGGGCTTTTGCCCAAACCCACTGGGGAACTCTTCCCCAGACCCCATCAATCGAACTCCCCAACCCCTCAATCCTTGAGGGGCTCCCTCGCCGGTTGGCAGGAACAAACAATAGTTTGTTCAATGCCAAGAGGGTCTGGGTTTCGTTCAGTTGGTCAAGTCAAATACTCCCTTCGTTTCACTAGGTCCGTTTTGATTGACCAACATAATATTCTATATTTCTAATCATGTCTTGTATTTACACAATAATATTGAAAATCTTTTTCCTATAAAAATATCGAAAAACTCAAAAGAGCAATAATTCCTGAAACCAACGCAACCCCTACAACAATCAATGTTTTTTGAATGATGTATTTTTTCTTATCTCGCTTTTCTCTTTCTACATTCACATCTTTATTTTCCATGAAAGCAACAATTTCAGCGTATGTTTTTATATTTTCACGTTTCTTGATTATGTCAATTTTTATAGCAGCTGTCATAGCAATTACCCAAAAAACAAATGGAATAATTAAACCTACATTACCAAAAAATTTAATTGCTAATCCTATTGATCCTACAGCTAAAATCAAAAATATAGCCATTACCTGGCCCAACTTATTAAATTTAACTTGCTGAAGATTATTTTTCATCATTTCCATGTCCCCTTTAACTAAATCATCTAAAGAAACATCGAAAAGAACACTTAGAAGCAATAAATTATGAATATCAGGATAACTTCTTTCATTTTCCCAATTTGAAATGGTTTGACGAGAAACATAAATTTTTTCAGCTAAATCTTCTTGAGAAAACCCTTCCCTATCCCGATATTTTTTTATTTGTTTACTAAGATTCATTTCGCTCGCTCCTTCTACATCCAAAATAGTTCAAGGTAATGATTTATAAGTAGCAAATATCTTTATAAAAGCTAATTTTAATATGTCAAAAGGCTTTATACATCGTTTAAACGCCTTATTTATCAAC
The DNA here is from genome assembly GCF_008368965.1 of Bacillus sp. AY2-1. Lineage (NCBI taxonomy): Bacteria > Bacillati > Bacillota > Bacilli > Caryophanales > Bacillaceae > Bacillus > Bacillus sp. AY2-1. Next base: position 3,647 of record NZ_QPEL01000100.1, read on the forward strand.
GATTTTTAAGATCTTAATCCTCAACAAAATAAACTTAAATGTATATTATCCACTTTTATGAAATCATTAATTTAAAATATATAAACCCTTACTAAACTATCATCTATATTCAATTGATACAATATTATAAAAAAATAAAAAAGAATCCCATAAACATAGGACTCTTTTTTATTCTATTCCAAAGTAAACTTTTGAATAGAAGTTTTCTTATTAGCAACGGCCAAGACTATATTGTAAATGCTTATTGCATTATACGTTGGATTTAAAAAAGTGATAATATGTAAAACTTTTTAATAAATGTTTTACTAATTTCTTAGCATATGAAATTCGCATCTTGTTGGTGCTAACCCATATAGAACATAAATAAGTTAAATAAAAAGCCTAGTTTTTACTAGGCTTTTTATCTGAAAAAAATACCATTTTTCACCTTAATACACTTTTAATTTCACGATATTTTATACAATTAATAATAAAAAGTTCCAATGTAAACTTTTTAATATTAGTTTACATTCATTCCCCCTACATCATTGACGTCTCACTGATTCCCCTGATATCCTCAATTTATATAATAAAAGTATACATTCAAAACACTATAAATAAAGAGGTCATAAAAACATGAACAAAAAACCACATCTTATTGATGTCCAACCTATCCGTAGCAAAGAACAAATCGAAGATATGAAATGGGCTCTTAAACGTCATTGTTCCGAACGAGACTATATTCTCTTTCTTATTGGAATTCATACCGGACTACGCGTAAGTGATCTACTTCAACTAGAAACACAAACCATAGTAAAACTAAAACGAAAAAAAAGAAAAGAATTTAAGATCAAAGAAGGAAAAACGAAGAAAGAACGCATGATTAACCTTACTTCCATTTTTGATGAAGTATACTCTTATGCTCAAACTCTAGATAATACCTGGTTATTTCCTTCTCGAAAAGGAGACAAACCCATTAGTAAGATCCAGGCTTATCGACAATTGCAAAAAGCCGGAGATTTTGCCGGCATAGAGTCCATTGGTACCCACACCATGCGCAAAACCTTCGGCTATTGGTTCTATAAACAAACTAAGGATGTAGCTATGTTACAAGGAATTCTAAATCATAGTACACCCCAAATCACACTAAAATACATTGGAATTAATAAAGAAGAAAAAGACAATATACTTGATAATTTCCATATTTAAAATCTATCAAAAAAACGACATCTAGGGGTACAGCCGAGGTCGAGGTACATGTAATTTTAAGTATTAATCATTCATTTATTTCCAAACATACTTATAATCACGAATTTCCTTATTATTTTTCAACTTATTATCATACATCCTAATCATACAGTTGGAACAAAGTGTTTTCAGTAGCTAATAAATAGATGATTAGGGTGTACCCATAATAGACAAAATGGTATTTATAATCCCTATAAATCGCATATAGAAATAAAAGTAAGTCTATGACCTATTTTTACACGTATCTCGGCTGTATCCCCTAATATATTAAATATATATAAAATTTATTATTTAAATTAACATATATAACCTATTCCACAATTATTTTAAATTTAATTATCTTTATGTATTATTTAAAAATTAAATTGATACGAATAACATAAATGAAAAAAATTAATACATTGACATTGAACAGTTTTAAAAATCTAAAGTAATTTTAAAAAGGAGTCTAAGTAACATGAGTGAACAACGTCCAATTAATACATCATGTCAGGTGGTAGGACAAACTCAAACACCATTAAATGATAAAGTTAAAACACCCATTATTACCACAGAAACACCGCTTGTACAAATGCCAGTTATATTAGCCGAAAGAACAATTCAAATTGTTGTAGAATCTAATATTTCATTAGACCCTCCAGCAATTGAAATTAAACGTATCTTAAAAAACAACGTATTTTTGACACAAGGTGATTTAGTTCCTCTAGCATTTACTCCAATACCAGGTACAAATTACAACCTAGTTACAAAAGCTAAATTATTTTTACAAGGGTATATCCGTAAAAGTATTGAGTATGTATATGATGAATACAATAGAATTATATATAATTCTATTGTAAATGTTCCATTTTCCGGTTCCACAGATCTAATAGAAGATGATTTTCTATCTTTAGCTTTAACAGCTTCTTCCTCAGATACTACATTTCATTTTATTAATCCTAAAAACGGTGATTTACCACATTTAGAAAAATGTTCCTTCGGAGATACAGTTTATTATAACAAACAACCATATTGCGAATTAGTCAGCACTCAACTTGTTGGATTAGACTTTTCCCCTTGTCTAACAAACTTAAAGGAACCATTTAATACTTTTCGTGAAATAATTGTATTAAACCTTAATTTAAAAGTTTTACAAATACAACAAGTACAAATTTAAAACAAAGAAAACTTCTTATTTTTCAAACCAACCTACTTAAAAAAACACCAATATCCGTTAGTGCTCTCCTAAAGGAAACTATAAAATAAAATGAAAAAAGTGAGTGAAACTTATCCCAATACTACAATATATGTTTGACTAACATCTATAGTGTTAAAAATTCAATGTTATTATTAACAATAGACAAAAAACTCGCTTTTTTTCATTTTTCAAATAAAAAAATAAAAGTCTCTTTACCATAGAATTAATAAAGAAGAAAAAGATAATATCCTAGATTTATTTCATATTTAAAACATATAAAATGTAACTCAAATAGTTAAACCAAAAAACCCCAAATTACATACACCTTTAAAGAATAATTTCATAAAATAAAATCAAGAATGACAAATATATTCTCTCCGATAAAAAACTCACAGAATACACAAAAAAAGATATTCATAATAAATATCTTTTTTTGTGTATTTTTAATATAGTTACATTAATATATATTAATATAATAAAAAGATAACATAATATATATGAATCTATTTAATGCAAAAAAGGGGATCTACTAGTAGGTCCCCTTTCCTTTTATTAAAGAAACTAAATTTATGAGCGCAAAACAAGTGTCCAATGCTTGTTCCACACTATAAGATATGCTTTCCTATTCAAAATAGATCTAATGAATTTCATTTAGTACTACCTATTTCTTTTAAATATAAAAGAATCTAACAATATTTTTTAAAAATATATACTAAACAAAATCAAATAGGAAAAGCATGGATTTTATCACTCTAATCTGTTTTTTGTTTAAAAATGAGAAAAATCACTATTATACATGCCTTCACACATATAAATACACTCCATAGCATGTTAAAGAAAGTATAAACACACTCATAACATAAACTAAAAGGAGGCTTTTTTAAATTGAGTGAAAAAGAATATAAACAAGATAATAATAAAAATAAAGATTGTAAGGTTAAATCAGAATCGCGGATTCCACTCAGTGATACTGAGGCAACGCCTGTTCTTACAAACAATCCAAGAATTAAAATTCCAGTTGTATTAGCAGAAAGAACACTTCAAATTGTAGTAGAAGCAGAAATTCCACTTTCTCCACCAGCAGTGGAAATTAAAAGAGTGTTAAAAGATGTATTTTTAACACAATGTAAACTAGTACCTGTTGAATATGAACCAATTAATGAAACAGGATATTTTCAAGTAACAAGAGCAAAATTGTTTGTAGAAGGTTATATTCGTAAAAATATTGAATACGCTGCTAAATACTGCAATGGCGTAATTCATGATCGAATTGCAAAAGTTCGATTCTCTGGTTTTGCTGATTTGACTGCTGATGAATTTCTTTCTTTCCCAATTATAGCTTTTGGTTCGGAAAATAAAGCTCGTTTCATTAATCCGAAAAAGAATGATGTTCCTCGTCTAGACAAATACTTCTTTGAAAATAATGTTTTCTATAATGAACAACCATATTGTGAATTAATTAGTGCAGAATTTTATGAACTTGATTATTCATCATATGATGTTCATCATTATTCAAAACATGATGAATATCAGGACAGAAATCAAGATAGATATCAAGATAAATATCAAGATAAATATTATGATCAATATCCTGAGAAAGAATTTGACAAATTACGTGAAAAAATTGTTCTTGATCTTACTTTGAAAGTATTACAAACTCAACAAGTACAAATCGGATAAAATAAAAAAAGTAATATTTTTAAAATAAATCAATTATTTTTCACATTTCATGCATTATAAAAGAAAGAGGAATCCTAAAAAAATCCCCCTTTCTTTTAATTTACATAACGTCCTATTATCAACAGTCAATGTATCTCAAAATCTATAAAAAAATCCCTTCAGATATTCCTTTTAAAGGGATTTTTCATTCACATAATCTGTATTATCAGTAATTTTTATTTATCTACTTTAAAATACTCTGGATGTTTTGCTTTCATAGATAAAATGTTACCACACTCCGTGCAAACATCAGCAATCACCCTTGAAAATTCATTAAAAAGGTTATTCCTACTAATAAATCTTAAACATGCTTGAGCATTTAATAAGTCTTGCTCGATTTCTCTAGAACCACAATTAGGACATTTTTTATTCATTTTCAATTCCTTCTTCCTAAGATTTAGTTCACATAAAATCAAATTATCAGTAGTATCCCAAAAAGCTCAGAATTCTCATATCTCTCTAAACATTACTTTTGTATTCATTTCCCTATATTTTTTAGAGGTGCCAAGAGATAATTAATCAAATTTTAAAAAATTATTTCCAAAACTCATACCATTTCTTATCTTTACTTGCTGCAATCATCTTCTTAACTTCCTGAACTTCCCTTATTGTTTGCATAAGTATTTCATCACTTCTTTGATTCTTCGCTACGTCTTCGCTAGTATTCATCGCTATAAGCGCTTGGGATTCCCGTATCGTTTGTATAGCGCTCAATAACTCTGATTCTCTTTGTGTGAATCGCTGATCTTGCTCGGCTAAACGTTTGTTTAATTCTTGTAACAAGTAATTTTGTTTTTCAATGACTTCTTTTTGCTCTTGAATCATCGCCTGTAGCGGTGTAGCGTTGAAATTAGGTTCTTCATAGCGCTCAACTTCATGTCGCTCTAATGGCAATACTTCAACACCTTGATGCCATGATACTATTTGCTTTGTAGCATTTTCTAATGTCATTTCTGTGTCGTTCTTTAAGTTTATAACCTTACGAAACACCATTACATCGCTTTCTCTATACTTCCTATGTCCACGTTCATTCTTTATGAAAGTATAACCCTCTTTTTCTAGTACATCAGCATACTTACGTAATGTACTAGATTGGATATCTAATTGCTCTGCCACGTCGCCAGGACTATATAGCGTCTTCATAGCGTCTCACCTCAAAAATATATTCGCTATAGCAATGATATACCCTTTTTCCTAATAATTCACGTATCACTTGTTTCAAATTCTTAACTCCAATAATATTTACATGGGTAATTTGTATATTTTGTGTTACAAACCCAATCTTAGGAACACATATCAATTTTAAAATTGAATACTCATTACATCTTGATCCCCACTATTCTTTTTTCTATATACAAAATTTTATACAAAAAAAGAATAGTGGGGATCGCTAGAATCCTTTCTATATGAACAATATATAAAATCCTGTATACCAAATAAACAGACAAAAAAAGAAGAATCCCTGTACATACAAGAATTCTATCAAAATGTTTGCTACCCATAATAGGACGTTATGTTAACTCTATTCGAATAAATATTCATAGAGGTTTTTTATAGAATTCAATATAGGTTAGCAAACAAGCATTTTCTCTATTAAAACATAAAATAATATAACTCTTGTTCGAGAGGAGGTAAAAAAATGAGTTGGAGTAATGATTGTTGGAAACATAGTAGTCATTCTAGTAAATGTGAGGATCATAGTGACTGGTGGAAACACAAACAGGATAATGATTCTTGTAAGTGTAAACACCATAGCAATTGGTGGAAACATAAACAGGATAATAATTCTTGTAAATGCAAACGTAGACAATGTAAATGTTTTGTTTTTTGTTGTCATAGTAATCGCAAACATTGGTAAGATTGTTTATATTTTTGATGAAAAATTTAAGGAAAGACTTGTCCTTTATATAAAAGGACAAGTCTTTTTTATTTGCTATCGATAATTATACATTATGTTAACTTGACGTGTATATGTTATACATCAAAACTCTTCATCCAGCGTTCCCTCCACATGGTACAATTAGGAAAGGGAGGAGGACTTCAAAATGATTTTAGAAGCAGTCATATTGCAAGTAAAAGACGGTATGGAAACAGAATATGAATCGGTATTTAAGCAAGCATCCTCAATCATCTCTTCCATGCAAGGATACATAAATCATGAATTACAACGCTGTATGGAGCAGAAAGGAAAATATTTGCTCCTTGTGCAATGGGAAACTTTAGAAGACCACACGATAGGATTTCGTCAATCTGAACAATATCAAGAGTGGAAAGCATTATTGCATCACTTTTATGATCCATTTCCAACAGTTGAACACTTTAAGCGTGTAGAGTTATCAGGAAACTGAACTTAACCATCTATTAATACTTAAAAAGTAACTTCCAATAACGATAATTATGTAAATGAGCTGTCCATATGGGTGGCTTATTTTTTTACTTAGAATGTTTTTGTCTTTTGATTCCCCCTTGTTTTTGGGTGTGAGTGCTGGCTGGGGGTTTGGGGGCTAGCCCCCTGGATCTTAACGTAACTAAATATGGAGTAAGGATTTTACTTAGAACGATAGAACTGGTGGTTCGGCTGGTACAATTGCTAGTCCAAGTCGAGCAACTTAACCCCGTTTTTGGTCTGTTCGGCTTGGCGAAAGCTAAAAACCAGCCGAAAAAAGTTTTGCAAGGACAATATCAAAAAGAAAAGGCGGTAGCCTTAAGGTGAGGATTAACGAACCGACTTTTTGATATTGAGGGTGGAGATTTTTGAGTGATTCCAATACAACCCGTTCCTT
>NZ_QPEL01000101.1:0-26428 GCF_008368965.1 Bacillus sp. AY2-1
AATTTCTTTGGGATTATGAAGTCGGAGTTCCTCTACATAAAAGAATTTGAAAATGTAGAGCACTTTAAAATAGAATTAGAAAAATATATAGATTATTATAATACGAAACGGATTAAGGCAAAATTAAAAATGAGCCCGGTACAATACCGGACTCACTTTTATCAAGCTGCCTAATGAAATAACCGTGTCTAACTTTTAGGGGTCACTTCAAATCGGTGCTCTTTTTACATATATCAACGTTATGTAGTTGAACATATAGATAACATGAACCCTCCAAATGAAATTACTCCTAGTAAACCTACTATAAATCCTGTTAAACAAATACAATCAGCAAGACAAATAGAAGACTGCGATAATGGAACGAATGACCTACTTGTACTCGACCCATATTGTTTTATTTTTTCATAATTCATATCTAACATTAAATGTAGACATGTTACACCATCCTCAATAGTATGTAGAGATTCTTTTTCTAATCGCTCCAATAATTTACTATCAAAAGAAACTGATAGAGGATACTGCTTATCTAATTTTATATTTTGATAAATTAGTTGCAAACGAGATAATATATTATTTTTCTTCTTTTCAGATGTTACTGTACATTTCATATTATTAAATTCATTTAATAACAGTGTCAATTCATCTCTTTTTCCGTATAAATCTTTAGCTATTTTTCTCTTTACTTTATACGAATGGAAAATAGATTTTAGTTCAACCATATTCATACACTTCCTAATTACATATTATTTACCCAATTATTTTATAGATAAACAGTACTTTTTAATCTTATTTAAAATACACTCAAGCAACTTATTTTACTATCGATTAACATTACATTAACCTTACACGGTTGTAATAAAATCATTAGCTAGAAGGAAGCAATGCCCAAACTAGACAGATATTTAATGATAAAACCATAAGAAAAAAACAATGATTAGATTTTAAATCTAGTCATTGCTTTATCCATCACATCTTGATTACACCTATATATCTTATTGTTACTCTTTCACTTGAATGATTGAATATATCCATTAATAATGACTATATTCTTTGTCGGCACGTACATATATAAAACTAATGTTTTTTAATTGATAAGGTGAAACTTTAATTAGCCCTCATCCATCGGGCTTTTATGGGCAGCCGGCCACCTAACTTCTCTTTGCTCTCGCTGAATTTTTTTAGGGTCTTACTGCCCGGCAAATAACAGGATAAATGCAATCAATATTCATACGTTATAATAGTACCAGTAGTATCAGTAGTACCACTAAAACCATCAAAACAGTTAGAGCAACCACCACAACCTCCGCAACCAAAACAACCGAAGCAACCAATACAACGGAATCCACCACAACGGAATCCGCCACAACGGAATCCGCCACAACGACCTCCGCCACAACCGCCACAACGACCACAACCCCCACAGCGACGAGCAGCATCTTCAATATAGTAATATGGATATTGATTTTGCTGGTCCCAATAGACAATATTTCCAGATCGGTAATCATTAAGGCTTAACGCTTGTATTTCTTGTTGAAACTGATTCATTTTCATAACCTCCGTTTATAAAATACAACCTCATTGATGCTTCCCTATATTTCTGTTCGTTACATCTAAGTAGAAATAGCGCTATAAACTAAGTTCAATACATACACCAACAAAGTATGACTTATCACTAGATGATGCACCTTGTTCATATACCTATTTTTACTATGGGCTCATTTTTATAAATAGAAATTATAAAATATAAATTCTAGCGTCATATCTTCATACTTACTAAGCTCAATTAATTTCTCAATAATCACGCGGACAAATCCTATATATTTCCATATATCACTTAGATTTTCTTGTACTGTAAATGCCTTTGCTATAACACCTCTAAGTAACCGGTTTCTATGACGGTTAAGAAATTCCTATAAAGAAAAAAGCCCTAATTAGGGCTTTTTATTCTATTTCTCCAGCAAAGCTCTCTATGAAATTTCTAATTGAAAAAAGACACACTTAGATTGATGCGTCTTTTTGTGATGCCTCTTTTGTGAAATCATATAATGCAATTGCGCCTAAAAGAACAAGTATACCTTGAGGAACATCTAGTAAAATAGTTTTCCAAATTTCTGGAATTACCCATTTAATATCTGCTGCTGTTTCAAGATATGTTTGGAAATAGCTGATTGTAAAATTAATTATCCCTAAAAATACAAACAACGATAAACCAAATCGAATTAATTTCTTATTTGTAAACATATAACACCTCTCAAAATTCATTGGATATTCCTGCTTTTGCTTCTTTATATTTCCATATCTCTATATTTGATTTTAACACACAAAGAACTCAAAAAAATACAATATGCAAATTTGCATATTGTATGAACAGCACTTCATGTTAACTTAGAAATTCCTGCAAAGAAAAAACAACTCCGTTACAGCTAACAGCTCGGGTTTCTTTTCTTATTTAACTTCATACCACCAACATTTACGTTCTTTAATTGTAAAATAAATGTGACAGAAGTTTATCCAGTTAATGCGTAGACAATTAAATGAGCTAAATTATCGATATTCTATTTCACCATATCCGTAGCACTAATGACTTTACGCAAATTTGACAAGAAAAAATATAGAGATAGGTATGATCCATACCTATCTCTAACATTACTTCTATTCTTTATCCAATTACGTCTTTTACGTCTGTATCCACTGGCCACTTTTCTAATGTATAAGCCATTTCCCAAAATGAATATTCATATTGACTGCTAATAATAAAATGCTGTTTCATACGCTTGCGGTCTGCCTCTGTTACTTTTTCAGCAATAGTATCTAACCGTATAATTTGTTCTTCAACTAGCATACGGAACCAATCAGATCCATAAGCAGAAATCCATTCGTTATAAATTGGCTCTTCCGGCTGACATTCTTTTAAACGTTCCCCAATTTCGTAATACAACCAATAGCAAGGTAAAATTGCTGCAATGATATCTCCTAAATGCCCTTCATACGCAGCACGATACATATGTGAAGTATACGCATATGCAGTTGGCGCAGGAATAAAATTATCTTTTTCTTCTTTTGTTATCCCTAGCTTTTTAGCAAAATTCTCATGTAAAGATAACTCGGCCTCATATGTATTTTGAGCATGATGTGCCATACGAGCTGTCGTCTCTAATTCAAGAGCTTTTGCAGCTCCTAAAGTTTGTACTCTAGCAAAATGACTCAAATAATATGAATCTTGAAGCACATAATAGCGAAAACTAGCTAAATCTAACGTTCCTTCACCAAGTTTTTTTACAAAAGGATGGTTAAAACTCGCTTCCCAAATTGAATCTACTTCTTTACGTAATGATTGTGAAAAAGTCATTTAAATCCCTCCAATAATGTATAAAATATAAGTATTTATCCACAATTATTAAAGCTGTAAAATAAAAAAACTTTCTTTACAGGCGTAAAGAAAGTGAAATTGACAGTATTTATTTACTCATTAAATAGCAACGTCTTTCCCACTTCCCTACGCTGGCATTAACCAGATCAGGTACTAAGAGTCTCAAAATCACATTTGATCTCAGCCTATAAAAGGCCCCCCTAGTGGATAAATATTTTGTTTTTATAATGTATTCATCATAGCATACTTCGTGAAACTGTCAAAAGAATTAGTTATATAATCCCCTTAAAACCCTTCTTCTTTTCTAACTTTTAATGATGTTTCAATAATCATATCTAATAGTTTGCTATAACTAATTCCCGCTGCTTCTGCACTTTTTGGCAATAAACTTGATTGTGTCATCCCTGGTAATGTATTAATTTCCATTACATATGGAATTCCATCCTTCACCATCATATCAACTCTTGCATAAACACTACATTTTAATGCTTTATAACAAGCCAGTGACGCTTTATTTACACGTTCATTAATTTCCGCTGGAAGTTCGATAACTTCCTCAACTGTACTAGTATCATCATATTTTGCATTGTAGTCAAAGAACTCGGCTGCATGTCGAATTGAAACTATAGGTAACTGTTTTCCATCCAGAATGGAACATGTAATTTCATCACCTTTTACATACTTCTCAATTACTACTTCAGAATCCCATTCAAATACAGTTTCTAGCATTGAGATCAATTCATTTTTATTGTAAACGATTTTCACCCCGACACTCGATCCGCCAGAGTTTGGTTTTACCACTAATGGAAATCCTAACTTATCTAACTCATCAAGCTTTAGATCCTCCATTTTTGTAAGTTCAATCCAATCTGGTGTTTCTACACCTTCATAACGTAAAATCTTTTTCGAAATATTCTTATCCATACATATACTACTAGATAACATATTACTTCCGCTATAAGGAATCCCTAAACTCTCCAGTGTTCCTTGAACTGTCCCATCTTCTCCATATTTCCCGTGTAATGCGAGCAACGCAAAGTCAATGTCTTTCGCTTTTTCAATTAAATCCATTTTTTCATTTAATGTAATTGGGACTATTTCATACTTATTTTTATCTAAATGAGCAATCATTTCATTCCCTGTCATAATTGAAACTTGTTTTTCAGACGATACCCCGCCCATAATAACACCGATTTTCATTTTCTCAACTCCAAATTTCATTTTTTAATGTATCACCAATTATTTTAATTCCCCGAACTATTTCTTCTTCTTTCAAGCGCGAAAACCCTAATCGGAAAGTGTTCGCCCCTTCTCCATCAGAGTAAAAAACATCTCCAGGTGAAAACGTAACGCCTTTCTCATAACACTTTTGTAAAAGTGTGCGGGCATTCATATGCTCTTCTAGCTCTATAAATAAATGAAGTCCACCATCTCCAGTCATTCTTTTGAAAGGAATGAACTGATTACACGCGCCGACAGCTAACTCATATTTTTTCTTATAAACCGATCTTGCCTTTTTTAAATATTTCTCAAAATATCCCTCATGTAAATATTGAAATAGAACCGCTTGATCTAACGTAGATGTGTGGATTGTTCTTGCTCTTTTTACGCTTTCTAAATAATGAATCAGCTCTTTATCTGCAATAATCCAACCTACACGTAAACCAGGGAAAAGTACCTTTGAAAAGCTACTAATATAAATCACATTATTGCCAGCTCCAGCAAAAGTTAATAAGGGAGCTAAATGTGAACCTGAATAACGTAATTCTTCATTAAATCCGTCCTCTATAATAGGAACCTTATATTTCGAGAATAACCTCATCAATTCCGTTCTTTTCTCTGAACTCGTAACAATACCGGTTGGATTATGATAAGAAGGAATTAAATAAGCAAAATCAAAATCTTTTTCACGTAAGCTTTTTTCAACTTCATTCGTATCAATACCATCCTCATTCATATCAATCCCATGAATTTCAAGTCCATGTAAACGGAACAGCTTTAGTGCAGCGTGGTGAGTTGGATTCTCACAAATGACACGACCGGATTTTTTTGATAAAGAAGAAAGTACAATATCCAATCCTTCTGTAAATCCATTTGTAATTAGAATATCTTTATTCGAAATGTCTACACCTTTCATTTCCATGTAATGAAGTAAATAATTCATTAACGGTTTATATCCCTTTGCATATCCGTAGTTCAATACGATGTCCCCTTCAATGGACATACGAGTAAGAAAAGCTCTTTTGAAGTTTTCAACATCAAATAGCTTCTCATCCGGGGCTATACTATTAAAAACAATCATTCCCTTTTCCCAACGAACACCATGTTTCATTAAATCTAATTCATCCGCTAATGCGGTCACTGTATTAAGTTTATTTTTCCAATCTATTTCAACAGACGAAGTGTTAGATATATCTACCTTCGCAACAAAGTTCCCTTTTCCTTTAACTGCATAAATGAGTCCTTCTTGCTCTAAATCTGCATAAGCAGCAAGTACAGTGTTTCTACTCACACTTAGTAATTCACTTAGTTCCCTTGTTGATGGGATTTTTTGATTCCCGAGCAAGTGCCCTTTCATAATCATCTTCTTCAAATAATCTTTCAATTGAATATAAACGGGACGATCTTTAACAACTTTAAAATCCTTAAACAATTCCTTACCCCCTGCAATCATTTTTGCATATTTATTTCATTCACAAAAGGTCCACGACATATGTATTTTTTATAAAGGGCGGTACGGTCTTACAAGTCTTTTCGATATAAGTTAATTACATCTTTTAAAGCTGCAGCTGCAGCGCCTCGTGGATTAGAAGCCCCACCAATTGTAGTAACTTGTCCCATCGTATCTGTAAAGAACGTAATTCCTTTTTCGGTCCCATTTACTTTTGCTAACGGATGATCTTTTTCTATTTCGCACGGTTCAACATTTAAATTCACATTGCCACCCTCATCCTTATATATTGATGCTATTAATTTAATAATTTTATGTTGTTCCTTAGCATTTTGTATTTGCTGTTTTGTAACGTGCTCGATTCCTTTTATATGTATATCAGTAAGTGTTTTCTCTGTTTCCATTAAGCTGTTTGTCAAAAGTAACAATTTACACGCACTATCTGAACCACTTATATCTAATATAGGGTTTGTCTCAGCAATTCCTTTATTTTGCGCTTCTTTCAGTGCTTCTTCAAATGTCATATCTTCCTCATACATTTTCGTAAGAATATAATTAGTTGTTCCATTTAATATTCCTTCTATTTTTTCAATACTGCAACCGGCTAAACTAAATTGTCCGATATCTAGCGTCGGTAGTGCAGCGGCTGTTGCACCGCTATATCGAATTCGTACATTTACGCCTCTTGCTGCTTCATTTATTTCTCTCCAGTTTGTAACGAGTGCACCTTTTGAAATTGCTACTATATCCATCTGTTTCTCAATCGCTTGTTTCATATATTGTTTCCCTGGATTTCCATCTTTAAGATTTGTAACTGTTGATTCTACCAATACAGTACCACTTATGCTAGTTGTTGCACGTTCCTTCGGATGATACTCTAAATATTTTTCAATTGCAGCGGTACCGCCACCATACATCAATAAATGATGAAGAGATAAGCCGTCTTCATTATGTATTGCAATATTTCTTCCTAATACGCCACTTACAACTAATTGAATCCCATATGTTTCATATATATATGAATACTTTTCATTTAATAATTTTATAAACTCTCTGCCTACTGTTCCGTATCCTGATAATACAACTTGAATTTTCATAATATCCCCCCATATTTTTCTACCAAACCCCTCTTTCAATATAATATAAAGCGCTCTCGAATTCCATCGAGAGCGCTTTATTATTACTTATTTCGGTAAACGTGATAGCTTTTCAGCAATTGTTCTATAAAACTCTTGAATGCTAGAAAAACCTAACGAGTCTGAAACACTTAATCCTACCATGTCGAGATGATCCCAATTCGCTTTCGTTTCGATATGATTCCATTTTCCAACCTGTAATGACTCATGATTATTTACAGCAACATTAGAAATTGGTGCAATCATAGAATTTGTATTTACTACACCATCATTTTGCCACCAAGAAGTATCAACTAACGGACGGTTTTCTTCATATCTCGCATAAGAACCTAAGAAAAATGCATTCCCCATCAACACTTTATTCATCGTTATATGAGGCAAATGTAAACCTGTAATAGGTGCTGCTTGTGATGCATGTCCACTATAAGATAAGTAATAAACATCCGGTTGCGTCTTTACCCAATTATTTAACTCCTTTGCACCATCTGTACTTAAATCCCATTGACTTATATCTTTTGTATTTTTCCAAAGTGAACTATTTAGAATACGATTACTATATTGGAAAAAGGACTCTCCAGCAATCTTCTTTATACCCCATTGATCCAATTTAAAATCATATAAAGATAAATTATTGTTTCCTCCAAAGCTCGCAGCTGTAATGAGTAAATCTTTAACGAACGGCAGCAGAAGACTACCATCCGCAAGTGTTGTACCGTTGTGAGGGGTTGCTAATGTTGTAACACTATGAACATATGATTTTCCACCTTCAAATAGTGGTGATATTTTGGTGTCTGGGTGATTTTTCGCATAATTCTTTTCTTCAAAACTACCTTCTTTTAATAGCTGTACTAATGTTCTAATCGTTTGTCCACCCATGCTATGCCCAACTAAATGAACTTTATTTGTTTCACTCCAATTCGGCGTAAAACCACTATAAGTTCTGCCAAAACGATTATGTCCATGTTTCTCAGCATGCGAGGCACCATAGTCTACTGTGCCACCGCTAATTTGCGCATACAATTCACATGCACGATCCCAGTTACTAGAAACAGGTCCAACAGCTGCGGTATGTACCGTATCACCATTTCGTTTCAAATCTTCCTGTATATCATGAACACCACCCCAATACTTTACGCCAAGCATTTCTTCTCTACCCCATCCAGCAAATCCATTCACCAATATGATAGGATAATTATTTGGTTGCCTCTCTTCAGCATATGATATTTTCGCTGCGAATGAACATAAGGTCACTAATGCGAAAAAACATATTTTTAAAAATAACTTCCCCATACTTTCTCCCCCTAATAAAACGTTTACATTTTTCTTCTAAAAATTAACAGAATGTTTTAACAACTTAAACATAATGTAAAGTATTTTATATACGTTGTATATATAGAAAACATATACAATTGTTGATAAATATTAATTCAAGTGAACATTTACTTTTTACAATACAACTTGTAAATCTGTTTATTTGAATTTATAATTAGGTATAGTTTCCTCATGTTAAAAAGATTTAAAAACCATAAGAAAACTAATCTCATTGCTTGAAAAGGAGGAAAAAGCATGCAAATCGGATCAAATATTCATACATTATCTCAACCTACTAAAATAACTCCATCTACTCTTGAGCATAATACTATCTCTTCTACTAAACTGGAAAGTAAGAAAGTAAATGATCCTATCAAGTTTGATATTCGTTCATCTGAAAAAGAAATGAAACAGCCTGAGCATAAATTTAATGAATTAGATTTATGGAAGATGTTAAAGGATAAAGGTGTTCCTTTATGGATCATCCTTGAAATGCTACAAAAGGCTCGTAAAGAAAAAGAAGCCCAAAATAATTCAGTTCAAAATTCAAATGCGATTGAGGAAACAAACGAGACTCGATTAAATGAAGTAATGTAAAGCATAATATTTGATTGGTCTACAAACTAAAAAGAGTTCGGGGGTGATAAAGTTTCTATCAACCTCGAACTCTTTTTTTATGATTTTTCTCCAATCGTTACAAACTGGAAAGATACTTTTCCTTCCAAACCTTTAATTAGTTTTTTTACTTTAACATTTTCATTAACCAATGTATTATCTGTCGACATTTTAGGTTTTTCGTCACCTAGAGATTTTTTCAAATGAAGAAGATGCATTTTCATTTCATTTGCCTTTATTTCTTTATACACACTATTTTTTGCTACAATCATATACCATTCCGTTGAATATTTACGATTGTTACCTATCCAAGCATCACTATCGTATGTAACAGGAATCTCTTCCCCTCCTATTTTAATACTTTTCATAGTCTTATCGTCTTCACTTGTAAATAATAGTGACCCTTCTTTTGGGAATTTCGGTAACGTATCTATAATATAATTGGAGCCATTATCTTGTTTTCGAAAAAGTTTTTCTTTAATCAATGCTTGTGCTGTAGATTCATTTAAAATTAAGACATTTCCATTTCCAACTTCCCCTTTTTTCACAGAAAACACTTCATTTTCTTCCGTAATTTCCTGATAACGATTAATAATTGGTGAAATATTATTTTCATCTCCAATAATTAATACACCGTTTGCAGGAAATGAGTTGTCCTTTTTAGAACATGCACTAAAGCTTATTAAAAGTATTATAGTTAACATAAAAATAGTTAATATTCTTTTCATCACGATTCCTTTCATCATACAGTTCATTTTTCCACATACTTTAGTGTAGTCTTACAAGCTAATAAATTCTATTGCTCCATAACCTTATAAAGCTTTTGCAGGTAACGCCAACGGGTTATAAAGAAATATAAAACTTGTATACATATAAATGAAATTAAAATAACGATAGAGCTATTTATGATAGAAAAATCGACTAATTGCTGTAATGCTATATAAGCAACTACAGTATGAATCACTGCAACGAAAATTGGTAAAAAGAACATTAATAATAACTGCCTCGTTACAACTTTTTTCAACTCACCTTTACTTAATCCCATTTTCGAAATCATTTTATATTGCTGTTGGTCGCGATCCAAATCTGTATATAATCGGAAATAAATAAAACTAGCGGCGAATGTAAAGAAGACGATTCCAACTAAAATACTTACCATAAGTAATAAACCATTCTTTTGCTTTGCTTCCAACAAGTTTAATGTTAAAGCTTCAAAGTAGAAATCTCTGTCCCTAAGATTTTTATCGAATATACTCTTTAATTGATTTGAAATCTCTTTCGTTTTTATCCAATCATCTACAACAAATCCGTAAGTACGATATGGAATTTCTTTATTAACTGGGTCACTAGTAAGAGGTATTCCATCATATACCTGATCTTGAACAGCGATATAAATAGTTCTAGAATCATGTGGTAAAACTAAATTTTCTACAGCTTTTTTCACATGAAATGTCTTTGTCCAGTCACCTTGAATGACTTCTATATTCTTTTTATACTCGCCATTTTTAAATTCTTGTTTTTGTGATACGACTCCAGGAATTAATAAAATTTCATCTTCTTTTTCAATTGTTTCTTGTTGATAGCCTAGTGCTTTAGCAAGATCGTTGTATTCACTTAACTTCATTACATTTACGCCATTTTCTGTGTATATATATGAAGATGAAGCCATTCGATACGGAATATTAGCATCAGAAAGGTGTTTTTTTATAATAGAAAGATTTTTATTCAATACTTTGTCATTTTCAAAACTTCCATACAAAAATGTATACGGATTTGTCATCCTTACCAAATCCCTATTTCCAATTGCGGCTGTTGTACCAATTGCTGTAAATGCAACTGCTGAAACTATAGATACTATAAAAAACATCGTTGCATTATCTTTCATACGGTAAATTAATTCAGAAAATGTTAATATATTTGTTCTCTTTAAAAAGAAAGATTCTTTCCTTTTAGCAAGGTGCAGTATATACACGCTACACTGTGTATATAAAAAGTACGTTCCTATAATTACTAGAAGCACACCTATTCCAAGCGTAATAAAATTGGTACTTGGTATGAAGCGAAATACTGAAAAATATCCATACCCTATACTAATTAAAGAAAGTATCGATAATAAAACTGAAGATTTCGGTTCAGGTTTTGGCTTTTCCTCTGCTCGAATAAGTTCCACAAGTTCCGTTACTTTTATCATTTTAAATGTAAATAATGAAACAATTAAAAACAAGAAAAGAAATGTAATAACTGTTAATAATACAGCCCGCACTGGTATATAAAAAGGTAAACCATTATTAATCATTAATACACTTGCACTTATCAATAAGACTAGTTTAGAAAATATGAGTCCAATGAAAATCCCTATACAAATTGAACCAAGTCCAATCAACATATTTTCAATTAATAATAATTTCTTAAGCTGTCTCATTGACATACCTTGCATCATTAAAATACCAAATTCTTTCTTACGCGTCTTTAAAAACGAACTAACTGAATATAGAATGAAGAAAAATGAAAATACAAAAATCAATCCTTGCGAAACTGAAAATCCCAATGTACCAAATGCACTTATTGTTGCACTTGTCGATTTCAACTCACCTTGTAAATCAGGATGAAATAATAAAAGAGCATACGTAAAGAAAATCATAATAGAAAATGCACTACTTAAAAAATGGCCAGCATATGTACGCTTATTGCGAAAAATATTATTAAATGCGAACTGACGAAAAGTCATGCCTTTTCCCTCCTAACAAAGAAAGGACATCCATAATCTTTTGATAAAAAGTTTGCCTACTTTCACCACAATAAATTTCGTTATATAGTTGACCATCTTTAATAAAGATTACTCGGCTGCAAAAGCTCGCTGCATACGGATCATGTGTAACTAACATCATCGTTGCTTTTTCTTCTTTATTTAGAGTATCAAGCATCTCCATTACATCATTTGAAGATTTAGAGTCTAAATTCCCTGTTGGTTCATCTGCAAGTAACAATTGCGGCTTATGAACGATCGCACGAGCAATTGCTGTTCTTTGAGCTTGTCCCCCTGATATTTCAAACGTTCTTTTACTCAATATATCTGTAATGTTTAATTTCTGTGCAATCTCTTCCACTCGTTTGTTCATATCTTGCACAGAAACACCATCTAAAGTCATCGGCAATACGATGTTTTCTTTTACAGTAAGTGTGCTAAGAAGATTAAATGATTGGAAAACAAATCCTAATTGTTTTCTGCGGAATAACGCTAATTCTTCTGATGATAATTGGAAAGGATTTGTACCATTAATAAATATTTCTCCCGATGATGGAGAATCAATAGTAGATACCATATTTAATAACGTTGTTTTCCCACTACCTGACGGGCCCATAATTCCTACAAATTCACCTTCTTGAATTGATAAATCAATATCTACTAATGCTTTAAAAGGTACTTTCCCTCTATATACTTTACTAATACTATTTGCCTGCAAAATTTCCATTTATATTCTCCCTTCATTTCCACCGCTCACTATAGAGTGTAAATGAATTGTCTTACAGCTCATATTGATTCATCTTTCATTTATCTTACACGCTTGTAAGATTTCTAAAAAAACTGATAATAAACCTATTTTCAATCTATAAACAAAGCATATCTATCTTATAATATTTGCATATTGGTTTGAATTACAATGCTATTTTCTAATCTTAATTTTATTAATATGAAAAGACCGATTTTTATCGGTCTTTTTACTTTCAAATATTATATTTTAACTGCTGTATGTCGTTAAAGCATATTTGAGTTACCCATTAAATACTATTTCACTTTATAATAACCTCTGCAAAAAAAATGAGTGCTTCGGTTTCATTGCAATCAAAAACGAATTGTAAATATCTGAGGCGGAAATGAATGTGTTTATCCAACATATAAATAATAAAATTGATTTAATATTTCCTGATACAAAGAACGACATCATGGCAGGTACTACTGATAATACAATAATAGGCAAGCTCATAAAGACCCAAAATCTCGTTTTGGATAAGACTGCATTTGTATTTAGCCCAAAAAATCTTTTACTAAATGTTAAGCTAATATCCCCTTTTTTACTTATTACTAAAATGTGTAAACATTCGTGAATGATAAAGATTAAGGTACCTATGCGGGATAAAATGAATATAAAAAAGCTTAGAGTTTTAGCTCTAAGCTTTTTTATGATTTCGTATTAATTCCTTTTACTGCACAATATTTTTTATCCATTCAGATTTACTCAATACATAATGATTATATAGTTGATTTGCTATCTTGTGTTCACTCAAATAAGTAAACCCGCATTTTTTAATAACTTTATTTGATGGTACATTGTTAATTAAAGTAATTGCGTTAAGGACAATTAAATTTGTTTCTTTAAACAAATAGTCAATTAAGCCTTTAGTCGCTTTTGTAGCATAGCCATGATTTTGATGTTTATTTGAGATAGCATACATTATCTCTCTGTTTGGTGAAGGGAGTTCTTCTTTCATGCCTGTGCAGCACCATCCAATGCATTCATTTGTAGCTTCCTTAAATATTCCTAGCTTTAACATATGATTATCTATGTTATTCGTAGTTTTCACTGCCTCAAGAAATGCTTTGTTTGCTGGTATTTCATAATTTGCAATCCAATCCACCCTTTGTTCTTTCGTCGATTTCCAGTCTGGTAAAAACTTTTCTATTTCCGGTTGATTGGCTATTTTATAAATACTTTCTGCATCTTTGACCATAAACCCTTGCAAGTATATATCTCCACAATCTATTCTAAATAACTTAGTTGAACTCTCTTCTCCCATGTTAATTCCCCTTACTTACGTTATAACGCCTTTATCTGCTTCGTAAGTTCTATAAATCGTTCATCAAGTTCTTTATATTCTTTGTCGTTAGAAGTTAAAAAGCTTAATTTCCCTAATACTTCTTGTCTCTCTGTTTCTAACGTTAAACGTAGCTCTTCAATATTATCTCTTGTTTTAGTAGGTTCTTCTAGCTGCTTTTGTATCGTATTGTTTAAAAACACGAGTTTTATGTTAGTTGTTTTCTCTAGAAAATATCGATCGTGAGAAACAATTATTAATGTTCCGTTATACTCAGCTAATGTATTTTCAAGTTGTTCACGTGAAGGTAGATCCAAGTGATTCGTCGGTTCATCTAAAATGAGTACATCTTTTTCATCTAAAATATAAGCCATTAGCTTACATTTTACTCTTTCTCCCATACTCATATGCTCAATCGGCTCTTTCCATTGAGAAGCTTGGAACCCTAAATGTTTCATTAAATTTTGGACTTTTCCTCTTTCTTCAAACGTCTCTTTAAAAAATAAATCTTCTGGCGTTTTGTCCAGTGGCAAATCAAAAACCTCTTGTGTTAAATAACCGATGTTTGCAGATGGTGAAATCCATATTTCTCCTTCAGCAGTTTCCGCTCCCATAATCATCTTCAGTAATGTTGTTTTCCCGCTACCGTTTGGTCCAACAATTGCAACTTTCTCACCGTGCTGAATTGTAAAATTAACGTTTTCAAATAATGCTTTTCCATTAAATTCTTTTTTTAATTGCTTTACTTCTAAAAAGCGTTTTCCTACTTTTTTACTCGCTTGAATAGAGAACTCAATTGAATACTCTTCTTTCACACGTTCTACTTTCGTTTTCTCCAGCTCTTTTTCGAGACGTTTTCTTTTTGACTTCACTTGCGCATCCATTCGTTTCGCTTTTACACGATAAAACTCTTTAAAACTTTCTTGTTTTGTAGACTGCGCGTGTGCCTTTTGTGACCATGAACTTAATTCTTTTATATGTGTTTCTACTTGTTCTATCTTTTTTTGCTGCTTTTCATATTCTCGCTGCTGCGACTTCCTTCTTTGCTCACGTGCTTTCATGTAGCTTGTATAATTACCACTATGGTCAATTAATTTTTTGTCCTCAATTGACCATATTTTTGTTGCAACAACATCTAAAAAATATCGATCATGCGATACAACGATAACTGTACCTTTCATATTTTTTATTTGTTTAATGAGAAATTCCGTACTCATTTCATCTAAATGATTTGTCGGTTCGTCTAATATTAAGACATTAGGATTTTTAGCAAATCCTTTTGCTAATCGAATTTTTAACTTTTCACCACCACTTAAAGTATGAAAATCGTTCGTTGGCACGCCCCATTTCGCAAGCAGTTCTGCTTCTTTTGCAATTACATCGTTACTAATAAAAGATTCTATTTCTTGCTCAACATATGCGGTTGTCATATTCATTTGCTGCCATTCAACAATCCCTTTTGAAGGCTCAATCTTTCCATTTATTAATTGAAGTAACGTTGATTTACCAGCACCGTTTTTACCAATTAATCCGATAACATCCCCTTGTTTTACTGTCACATTCATTTTCTCTAACAACATATTTTCTTTTATTTCAACATAAACATCATTTAATTTTAATAGTTCTTTCATAATACCGATCCCTTTCATTAAGGGAGAATAAAAAAATCCTCCCAAATAAATTTGGCAGGATTAGTCGTTAAAATATTTACACCCAAATAAGCTATTACGCAACATAAATAGCAATACCGTTGTATGGAAATCGGGCAGACTAATCCTATTTTTTAGAAATTGAAATTTATTGAATTTCAACATTTAAAAATAAGATTAGTTAATCATCGTCCACCCATCATTCCTTTCCCTCATTAGTAACCATATTGTACCATAATAGTACTGTATGAGTAAATGCAATTATTTGTGCTGCTAAAAAAGATTGCTTTCTTTTAAGGTCTATTCATTATTTCTTCACTTCATATCGAACAAGTATCAACCACATTTGTTGTACTACTTGCTTTAGCTTTCCCTAGCAATAAAATTGTAAGCATTCCCTCTTATATAAATTTTATATAAATTCATCATAAATCATATATTATACATACTAAATTTCAGTTCTTATAATAAAGGTATCATTTTTAAGGGGTGGTTCTACAATGGAATTTAGTAAACTAGGAAACAGTGGATTAACAGTAAGTAAAATCGCATACGGGAACTGGATAAACCATGGTGGAAAAGTAAACGAAAATACTGCAAATGATTGTGTAAAAGCCGCACTAGATGTTGGAATTACAACGTTCGATACTGCTGATGTTTATTCGGACACGATAGCTGAGGAAGTACTTGGCCGATCTTTGCAAGGTATACGCCGAGAAAGTATAGAACTATGTACAAAAGTATGCCATCCGACCGGTCCTGGAAAAAATGATCGTGGATTATCAAGAAAACATATTATAGAAAATTGTAATGCATCGTTAAAACGATTACAGACAGACTATATCGATATTTATTATGCACATAGATTTGATATAACAACTCCTCTTGAGGAAACAATGTTAGCTTTCTCAGATCTTGTAAGACAAGGTAAGGTTCTCTATTTAGGCGTAAGCGAATGGACATCAGAACAAATTACCCGTGGTGCAGCACTTGCACGCGAATTGAACATTCCATTTATCGCTAGCCAACCTCAATATTCGATGTTATGGCGAGTTATTGAAACTGATGTGATTCCAACATGTCAACGTGAGGGACTTGGCCAAATCGTATGGTCGCCACTTGCACAAGGTATTCTTACAGGAAAATATCAACCTGGTAAACCATTACCGAATCAATCGCGTGCTAACTCCGATGCTGGAAAACCGTTTTTTGACAAACTCGTGCAACGTTGGATGAGTGATGATGTGCTTACCGCTATCCAGGAAATTAAACCTATCGCACAAGAAATTAACCTTACCTTATCTCAACTCGCAGTTGCTTGGGTATTACAAAATCCAGCTGTTTCTTCTGCAATTATTGGTGCTTCAAATCCGGAACAAATAAGAGAAAATGTAATTGCTTCTAGTGTTAAATTGCAACCTGAAATTATGGATCAGATTGACAGTGTATTAAAAGGTTTCGCTGAGTATGATACTAGTAAAACAGGTTGAATCATGAGTAAGTTTTATCTATAAATAAACACCCCTTGCCAACTTCCCACAGCCCATCCTATAAAGATGGGCTGTGGGAAGTCATATAAACCTCTCTAACAACTGTTAAAAAGTTCTTTAACACGACAGACTTTTCATCCTTCCTCCATCCAGCATATAAATTTATTTCCGGAGTATTTTCTAGAATATCTTTATACATCACTCCTGATTTTTTATAGCTTTCCACCGAGGATGGAACGACAGAAATCCCCATTCCAGCTGCAACTAAGTTTACAATCGTTTGCATTTGAACTGCTTCTTGAACAATATTTAAACTTACCCCATATTTCCAAAAGTAACTAATAATTAAATCATAAAAATTTGTACCGAAATGACGAGGAAATAAAATGAATGGTTCCTCCACTAATGATTTGATTGAAATATTAGGTAACGAAACGAAAGGGTGATTTTCATGCAAAACCAACTTTAAACACTCTTCAGAACAAACTTCAGAAGATAATATTTCATTATTTTGCTCCGAACGAATAAATCCAATATGAATTTGTTTTTTGTAAAGCGCTTTTATTTGTTGGTCTGTTGTCATCTCACGTAATATGAGCTGAATTTTTGGAAAACGTTCTCGAAATGTTTTTAATATGCCTATAACTGTTTCTGTAGAATCGACAAAACCGATGATTAAATGCCCGATTTTCCCTTCATCTGCAAGCTGTGTTTCTTTAATCGTTCTATCTACTTGAAGTAATGTTTGCCTAGCACCTTCTAAAAAGACTTTCCCCGCCTCGGTAAGCTCAACCATCCTTTTTGTCCGGTGAAAAAGTTGAACTCCTAATTCTTCTTCCAATTTTCGAATTTCTTGACTTAAAGGCGGTTGTGCCATCATAAGACGCTCTGCTGCACGACTAAAGTTTAATTCTTCTGCCACCGTTATGAAATATTTCATTTTACGAATATCCATTTCAAGCCTCCTATCATTCGCAACTTCTATAAGATTCTATTTTTATTATAAAAAATGGTTCATGTATGTAGTCTTACATTTATTCTTATTGGGTTCATTTTGCCTCTCTTATCTATAGAATATTTCATTCTCCAATGTTATCAAGGGTACAAAACAAGGCTAAAAAACTTATCTCCAAAGTTCTTTAGCCTTGATTACTTTTTACACATTAAAAAATATTACTCGCACTACCGTACCTTTACCAACTTCTGAAAGGATTTCCACACTATGTCCTAATTGTTTTGTAATTTCATATACAAGATATAGCCCCATTCCTGTTGATTCTTTAAAATCTCTACCGTTTTCTCCTGTAAAGAAAGGTTTGAATACTCTTGGTAAATCTTGCTTCGGTATACCTACGCCATTATCAGCAATTTCAAGTATAACGGTATTACCTTCCTTACAAGCTTTCATTTTAATCTTTTCTCTACTACCTGATGAATACTTAATCGCATTCGATAGTATTTGTCCGATTAAAAACTTTAACCATTTCACATCACTTTCTACAGTAATGTCCTTATCAATTTCAAGCTCTGGATATACAAAATTCCGTATAAAGAAACGTTTATGTTCATGTACCGAATCATTCACTATTTTATGTAGTTGTACCCTTTCTACATAAAAATCTTGTGTGAACGCTTCTAATCGTGCGACATATAGAGCCATTTCCAATCCCTTTTTTAATCGGTCTGTTTCCTCATTTATACTTTCAAAACGTGAATCTACTTCATCCTGTGTAATTAATTCTATTACAGATAAAGGTGTTTTCATTTGATGGATCCACTGATTCATAAAGGTTAAATGGTCATTATTTTTTCTCTCTTGTATTTGCAGCTGATTTTGATAATGTCGATATTGCACCTCAAGTAGTTCTTGAAGAGCAGCCGATACAGCTGCAAAATCAGATTTTTGAACAGATTCATCTAAAGATTGCATCGGGTTTGCTAGGCGCTCATAAAAAGAACGATGTGTAAAATAACGAAACACTAAATAACTTCCCATAAAGAAAACACCTAGAAACATTGCGTATAACGCCGTTGTAATATGATTATGCCCATCAAACCAATATACGAGAAATATAGCTAGTAGTTGAATTATGGTAAAGCAAATAACTGGTATATGATCACGTATAAACAACCTTATCATTTTTCTATACCATTATCCCAAGTAATGTGCAATCTATATCCAACACTACGAATCGTTTCAATCGCACCTTCTATATGTAACGTTTGTAACTTTTTACGCACACGTGTTGTATTTACACTTAATGTATTATCATCAACATAAGATTCACTATCCCATAATTTATTAAGTAACACTTCTCTACTCACAACACGCGGATAATTTTTCATTAATGTCTCTAATAAAATAGCTTCGTTTCTCGTTATATCAATTTCGTCGTTTCTAAGTTTCAATACAAGCCTTTCAGGATATAAACAAAGGCCTTGTTGCTCAATCATTCGCTCTTCTAGTTTCGGTGCATAATCTCCATATGCACGTCTTAAATGACTACGAATTTTCGCCACTACAACTTCATAATGAAAAGGCTTCGGAATAAAATCATCGCCACCGTTTTCTAACGCCATAACTTGATCCATCGTACCTTCACGAGCCGAAATGAATAGTATCGGACATGTAGAAACACCGCGAATTTGACGACACCAAAAGTACCCATCAAAACTCGGTAAATTAATATCTAATAAAACTAACTCTGGTTGTTCTTCTAAAAAAATGTCTAATACATTTTGAAAGTCCGATACAATAACTCCTTGATAACCATATTTCGCAACATGTGTTGATAATAGTTCTGCAATTTTCATATCGTCTTCTACAATCATAATTTTGACCATTATTGAACTCCTTTTTAATCCACAATCTCAAATATACTTATATAAAATAAATACTACCTCTTTTCACAAAATCCGTAAATTAAAAAAGGGATGCTTTTATACAAAAGTATCCTTTTTCGTCCCTTATCTATTTAATATGAAATTTACTAAAAGTAAATCCTAGTTTCTCCACATAATCCATTCCTAGTTCCATACGCGCCGTTTTCAGCGGATCAACAACTTGGCAAACTTTTAAATTACCTGCTGCCGATAATAAAAGAGTTGCATCAGCTTTAGACATTTCTAATACTTCATGTAAAAATGTCACCATATTATGTACAGCACGATTTGCTGCATCATCTAACAATTTCTCTGAAGCAATCGTCATTATTTTTTCTTTTTGAATAGCCATTGGTAATGGCCATTTCTTTCCTTTTATAGTTTGAACTGTTACAGTTACCTCACCAGCAACCTCTACGCCACTAACACCAATTTCACCATCACCCATTGCTGCATGTAGATCACCTAATGCTAATAGAGCGCCAGGAACATTTACAGGTAATAGTAATGTCGTCCCTTCTTTTATCTCTTTACAATCCATATTCCCACCGTGATCATGTGGGGTGCCGCATGAAATGCTCTCTTCTTTCGGCGCAGTACCAATTACACCGATCATTGAATTAACAGGGATTTGTAATTCATTTGAAAACAAAACATGTTCATTATGTATTGGGACAATTTTCACTATGTTTTCATTTAGCTCTTCACCCATTACACCAAGATTCGCACCTGTAGTTAAAACACCCTGCTCTGCAATATTAATTTTTTCAATCGTTACGACTAATATATCGCCAGGTTCTGCACCATTAATATATACTGGACCAGTCGCTGGATTAATTCGGTTCCAATCTAATTCTTGAAACACAACATCTTCAGAATCAATTTGGTTTTCAAAACAGTCGTAGGTTTCAAACACAAGTCTACTCCCATTCTCTACTTCCATACATGGCTTATTTTCTGGTGACATTGAGTAAATGATATCATCTTTATGAATTCGATACATAATACCTCTCCCTTTTATATTTATCTACTATTACTAATTAGCTTTTTTTATACAAGCTCCTCTTAAAATTAAATGTTATTTTTATGTAAAAAAGCACGCAGATTGTTTTATAGCATACACTCTTTACTACAACAGAAAGGTGGTATCACTATGCCCCTTATTCCATACAATGAAAGTGATGTTGATTTACTAGCTCGTTTAATTCGTGCTGAAGCTGAAGGCGAAGGTCGTCAAGGTGAGGAGCTTGTTGGATGCGTTGTCGTAAATCGGGTATTTTGTGATTGCTTAGATTTTAAACAACTTCGGTCTGTACGTGATGCAGTATATCAAAGTCCCGGAGGATTCGAAGCAGTGCAATACGGGTATTTTTACCAACGCGCTCGTGATTCAGAAAAAGAAATTGCAAGAAAATTTTTACAAGGTCAATGGCGCTGGCCTGCACGATGGGCTCTTTGGTATTTTCGTCCAGTTGGAGCTTGTCCGCCTGAATGGTATAATCAGCCGTTTGCAGGTCAATTTAAAAGTCATTGTTTTTATGAACCTAGTGGTGATGAATGTCCAAAAATATATTCACGATAGTAAAATTTGCAACGCAAGTACTTAGAATTTTTGGTACTTGCGTTGCTTTTAACTGTGTTTTAGAAATCTAATAGTGTGATGAATCTTTCTATGCCTACTACATGTATTAGTAATGGTATACGAGGACCATTTGATTGATTCATAATGAGCTTATATATAATAGTGAATAATTGTTTTTGATTTTCTTTCATTATTTTTTTATTTTCATGATGACAAATCGCATATAATTGCTCCATTAAGTGAGAGTAATCTTTGTTAGAACGAAGTATATCGCAAACTTCTACTAACCATTCTTTCTGTCTTTCATCCAATGTGTTGTAAAACTCTGTATTTCTCTCTTGATTTACCGCAATTAATTTTTCAGATTGAAAATTTCTTATCCAATACTCTGTGCGATTACTCACCGCTCTCATTTCATCTAATGCATAGCTCCTATCTATTTTCTTTAATATCCCCTGTAAAATAGTTGAATCAAAATTTAATAATGGTAACGTTCCTGCTACTTGATTAAATTTCGGATATTCTTTAAACCCGATAGTAACTCTAGAAAGTTTAATTGCATCAAGTAAATCTTCACTTTTGAGCGTTTTATTTTCATAACTATCTTTCAATCGCTCATATTCTGTATAATTGCGAATCACATCTTCATCAAGACCGATATGAAAAGCTGCGTTTGGTCTATATTTTGCAAACATAAACAGAATTACTTCTGGTAAATACACTTTTAACAACTCACTAGGTGTAATACTATTTCCTGAAGAACTAGACATTTTTTCATGATTGCCTTTAATTCCAATAAAATCATAAACAACATAATGAGGAGCTTCACGATTGAATATTTTCCTTGCAATTTCTTTTGATACATTATAACTACCCGTTTCTGATGAATGGTCTCTGCCACCCGGCTCAAAAACAACCTCCTCTATCATCCATCTCATCGGCCAATCGATTTTCCAATTTAGTTTCATTTTATTTGTATTTAATACGGATAACTCTTTTTCATTTCCGCATTCACATTCATACCGGATTGTTTTTAATACTTCATCAAAATGTGTAATAGTTGTTGTATCTTTCCCGCACCTCTCACAATATAATGTAGCTGGATAAAAGCTCTCTCGCTCTTCTTCACTACACTCTCCAGTTTTAAAATCCATTAAAATATCATATATATCTTTTCGTTTATACAAAGCCTCTAATATATTTTCGTTATACCTTCCGCTTCTATATTCATCATGTTGATAAATAAATTCCACTCCAATTCCAAATGCTTGAAGCGATTTTTCAAACTCTTTTTCAAAATGCTCCGCATACGAGTTATGACATCCATACGGATCTGGAATATCACAGTATGGCATACCAATATACTTTGCAAAAGATGGATCAATATTTTTTGGAACTTTTCTAAACCTATCATAATCATCCCACGAAAATATAAAACGAGTCTTTTTCCCTAAATCTTGAAGTGCTCTTACTACGAAATAAGTCGTTACGATTTCACGAAAGTTCCCAATATGAACAGAACCTGACGGACTAATTCCAGATGCACAAACAAACGTTTCTTTATTTGGATGTTTCCTAATTAATTCATGTGCTACTTCATACGCCCAATGCATATATTACTCACCTCAATTATTTTTTTGTTTTCTAATTTCCAGTTTTATGCAACAAAAAACTCTCACCCCCAAGATTATTCATCTTGAGGACGAGAGTTGTTAGCTTCGCGGTACCACCTCAGTTTGTTAATATGTCACCATATTAACCTCTTCAGGTACGGCAAAATATGCTTATACCCTATCTCTATAACGGGAGAACCCGTCGCACCATCCCTAAATAAATTAGTTCCTTGCGCAGCTCCAAGTCTTTTTTCGTTAAGATGTATACCGCTCTTTCTCAGCTACCAGAGCTCTCTGTACGTATTCTTTCTTAACTACTCTTCTCTTCTATGCCTTAAATATTAGTTTTTTAATATGATAATTTATAACACTTTTATTGTCAAACTTTTCCGAATCGAAATCGTAAAATTATCTAAAAAAATTCTTTATCGCTTCTAATTGAATTTTGTGGCTACACTCATCACAACAATATGCCCCTTTTGGTTTCTCTTTAAATCGCTTATATTTTTCACTACCTTCGTAAACACGAAATATATTCTTACAAGAAAAGCAAACAATCTCATAAAACATCATATGCATTTTCCTCTCCTTGTTTATACACTTTTTTAATCACTTGTGAGAAGGTCATTTTTCTACATTATAAATTTTAATACCCTTTGACTAAAAGGTTTACCTCTATTCTTATCGAATTATATTAATATCTTATAACGCGAGGTGAACATCTTGTTCAGTAATATAGAATTAGTTTTAGATGCTAAAGCAAGTTTAGCTGAAGGACCATGTTGGAATGAAAAAAAGCAACTTTTATATTGGGTTGATATTATGGAGAGAAAATTATGCATATACAATCCTACCGCTAATACGAACCGAGTAATTGCTCTCAATCAACAAATTGGCTGTGTTGTTCCATATTTAGAGGATGTACTACTCTTAGCTATGGAAAACGGCTTTTATTCTATTAATGTAAATACAGAAAAACTGACACATATTTTTGACCCCGAACAACATTTAATAGAAAATCGTTTTAACGATGGAAAATGTAATCCCGCTGGTCGTTTCTGGGCAGGTACTACAGATACATACGGTATTAATGCTGCAGGTTCCTTATATTGTTTACATAATAATTTGAGTGTAGAGAAAAAAATTTCACATGTAAATACTTCAAACGGAATGGCTTGGTCACCTGATCATACATACCTTTACTTTATAGATACACCTACTAAAAAAGTGGTTCGCTATCAATATAATATACGTACTGGAGAAATTCATAATCCAAGTGATGTAATCATTTTCTCTGAAAATGACGGTCTACCTGATGGTATGATAATTGACGAAGAAGGTTGTTTATGGATTGCACATTGGGGAGGTTCAAAAATAACTAGATGGAATCCCTCTACTGGAGAACAAATATTAAGTATTCCAATTCCTGCGTTATATGTAACATCATGTACGTTTGGTGGGCCTAACTTAACTGATTTATATGTTACAACAGCCAGAACAAGAATGACGGATGACGAATTAAAACAGTATCCACATGCTGGTGGTATTTTTCGAATTCAAACAAATGTTAAAGGCTGCCCCACCTATTCATTTTGTAATGAAAATATTGGAACTGACACAATATGAACCGTATCGATTACATAAGACAAGAAGAAAAGGAATATCACGATCTTTGCTATGAACAATATAAACTATTTGAAACTGGATCTTGGCTTCACAAGCCGGTTAAAACAGTTATGGATTTAATGGACTACTTTGAAGAGAAAAACAAATTACAAGTGCTTGATCTTGGCTCTGGCGTCGGTAGAAATAGCATTCCAATTGCACAAAAGATTAAAAATGCTAGCGGAACTGTTACATGTGTTGATTTACTTGATTCCGCTTTAACAAAGCTACAAATTTATAGCAAAGAACATGACGTATTCGAGGTTATAAAAACAGAACAAGCAGCAATTGAAAACTATCATATTAGATCTAATACTTATGACTATATCGTTGCAGTATCAAGTTTGGAACATGTCAAATCAGAAGAAGATTTTAAAAATGTACTCCAATCTATGAAAAGAGGTACAAAAAACGGCGGTATTAATTGTTTAATTATTAACTCTAACATACAAGAAATTGATTCAATAACGAATGAAGAATTAGAAGCTTTAATTGAAATTAATCTTTCAACCGAAGAAATGATAAGTGCTTTAAAAAGCATTTATAAAGAATGGAAAAAACTAAAAGTTGAAATAAAGGAATTAGCTTATAATATAGTTCGTAATGAAAGACACGTTCAATTAAAAACAAATGCCATTACGTTTGTCGTTCAGAAATAATACTATAAAAAGTAAGAATATTCCCTCATATATTCATAGGAATACCCTTACCTTTTATTTTGTTATTAGTTTTCGCATCATCTAAAATATAATTTTCATTCGAAATACTACTCAGCTATTAATTGAATTCATTAACTGGAAGAAATATTCCACTTCATGAGTCTCATTCAATTTATACCATGAATGAAGTGTATCCGGCGCAAATACATCTGATTTCCTTAATACTTCCATGGCAAATTCTAGAGGTGCTACACCCGATGCAGTAATAAGATTTTCACTGGATGCTACAGGTCCTACTTCATAAAAATTTTCTCCTTTATAAGTAGGACAAACCATTTTCATATAATCTAAATTATTACTTGTGTGATTTATAGAATCCAAGTAACCGTAATTTGCAAGACCTATAGTTGCACCGCAAATGGCAGCCACAATTGTACCAAGCCTTAAGGCTTCACCAACTTTTTTCAAAATAGGTTTATGTATTTCTTCACTCCAAGTATTCCCTCCAGGTAAAATTAATAGATCGTTACTCTCAAGGATACATTCATCTAGGGAAATATCCGGCTTTATATTCAAGCCCCCCATTGAAATAATCGTTTCTTTATTTATTCCAACTGTTACTACTTTAAAAGGCGCTACATCTTTTTTGAAATATCTTCCTGTATTAAGTTCAGCAATTAAATGTCCGTATTCCCAATCAGACATCGTGTCAAATACATATAGATATGCTTTTCTTGTTTGCATTCAATAACACTCCATTCATATACTACAGTTTTAAATAAAAAAAGTACTCTTTTCAAGTTTAACATTTTATGCAATATTTATGGTTTAAAATTCCAAATAAAAGAGCACTTGTTTCCGCAAGTGCTCTTTTCGGGGATTTTGAGATACCCTATTAACGAAAGTTAAGGTTACTTAAAGTTAAGAGGTATTTATACTATATGCTTGTCCTTTATATTTGTGCATAAT
>NZ_QPEL01000102.1:0-18258 GCF_008368965.1 Bacillus sp. AY2-1
GTTTTAAACAATATGTATTTTGGAGGAGGTTAATTTGATTTTTTCAAAACTCATTGATCGGTACGCCTTATATGATTTACATAAAAAAAGAAGTGTAGCATTTCAGTTTACTTCCCTTTCTAACACTTCATTAAATATAAAGAACATAGAATCTTTTTATAAAGTACAACCATCACATTTTCATTTTGACATTAAGCATTCAAAGCAGGAAAATGAATACATGGTTGGGCAATTCAACTATAAAAGTTCGGTTCAATCCGGTGATTCACGCAACGACTCTGTAACTGGGGAATTATTCTTACATAAAAATGAAAATGCACCTCATGTTATCTTTGTTCACGGTTGGAGAATGGATTCTAACGAACGTGTGAAAAAAATATTCCACGATCATATGACCAGCCTGAAGTGGAATATGTATTATTTCACTCTACCCTATCATTTTGAAAGAAAACCCGATCAATCCTTATTCAGTGGAGAGTATATGGTAAGTGCAAATATTGAACGAACATTACAAGCAACTAGACAAGCGGTAGCTGACTTACGAGCTTTGATTAAATGGATTAAAGCAAATAAAAATGGGCCCCTGATTCTAATAGGAATTAGTTTAGGCGGATTTATTACTAACTTAACCTCTCTTGTTGAAGAAGAAATTGATGTGTTAGCATCCATTTTCTATGCAAATCGACTTTCTTATTCTATTTGGAATACAACTCCAGGTAAATTTATTAGAGAAGACTTGGAACATCATGGTGTTACGTATGATGATTTAATAGATTATTGGAAAATCACTGAACCGAGTCAAGCATTGCCAAAAGTAAAAAAAGAAAATATTTTATTAATTTCAGGTAAGCATGATCTATATGTGCATTCTGAGGATACAGACTACTTGTGGGAATCTTGGGAAAGACCTCCACGATATATTTATAAATGTGGGCATGCCGGGATCGTTCTTAAACGTAAAAAAATTGCAACTGATACTATTGATTTTATTCAAAATCGATTGAACTCCCCGCACTTATCCAATGTCGTGCCTTAAATCGCGAGATTACTAAGTACAAAATCTTATACTTATATTGTTATATTTTTTACTAGTCACCTTTGTAAATCTTCGCCCCTAGCCTTACACGATTGAAAATGAAATAAAATAAATAACTAAGGAACTAATTTACCATATGGAAAAGCATTGCTCAACATTTTCACTAGTAGTCCCTGTATATGTAATATTACATATAAAAATCTTTATGTATTCCGTTATTAATTTAAAAGGAAATTATTCATCCATTAATCTATACCATCCGTATTTGCAGTTAAGGATACCCTAATTACATATGAAAAAGAGAGAAGAACATTGGTTAGTTCTTCTCTCTTTGTTTATTTTTAAGATAACTATCTATAAAATTTTGCTTTTCATAATTCTTCATGAGTCTAGAAAAGAATCTAATCCTTTTCTAGACTCAAAAAGAAATTTTTCTAATGTACATAATTACAACGACATTAAACCACTTTGCTCTTAAATCCAATACTTGTATTATTAATTGCATGAAAGTCCTTCTTGAGAAAGGTTTTAATTCCTGAATATTCTGTTGACCGTTATAACATATCCAATTTACAATTTAATTGTGGTGTTCTTTCACAATTAAACTACTTAGAATACACTTCATTTATTTGAAAACAATTACAAATAGAGGTGCTAAAATGAAAACTAGAGTAAATCCAGAATTATTACAAGGGTTAGAGATGTTTCCGGATCTCGATTTACGCCCGGAAAACTTGCAATCAATCAGAGAAGGGATAGCTCAAATGAGACCACCTACCGTTGTTGATGACTCCCTTTCGTTAACAGATAAAGTCATTGTTGGACCTGATGATAATCCGTTACCATTAAGAATTTATCGTCCAAAATCAAATCATGAATCTTTACCTGTCTTATTATGGATACATGGTGGTGGTTATATCTTAGGTTCTATAGATGATAACGATGATACTTGTATGAGGTTTGCAAAAGAAGCTGGCTGTGTGGTTGTATCTGTAGACTACCGCTTAGCACCTGAACACCCTTACCCAGCACCAATTGAGGATTGTTATTCAGCTTTAAAATGGATTGCTGATAATGCAAAGTCATTAAACATTGATTCAAATCGTATTGGGGTTGCAGGAGTAAGTGCCGGCGGTGGACTAACAGCAGCATTATCATTATTAGCCCGAGATCGAAAATATCCTTCAATTTGTTTACAAATGCCACTATATCCAATGATTGATGACAGAAATGATACACCTTCAGCGAATGAAATTAAAGAGGGATTTGTTTGGAATCAAAAGGCAAATGAAGCTGGCTGGAAAATGTATTTAGGAGAAATGTATGGAACGGATCAAATCCCTGCCTATGCAGCACCTTCTCGAGCTGAGGATTATAGTGACTTACCGTATACTTACACATTTGTTGGTCAATTAGATCCATTCCGCAGCGAAACATTAACCTATGTAAGCAAACTAGCGCAAGCTGGTGTTGATGTGGAGTTTCATTTATATCCAAATGCCTATCACTGGTTTGAAGGGTTAAATCCAAATGCCGATGTATCTATTTATGCTGTGAACGAAATAGTACAAGCAATAAAGACTGGTTTCAAACGAGTATCCAAGGTTGAGGCTTAATCCCATTACAAGATAAATACTTATAAATAGTATATATGTTATCATTTAAACATAATAGCCGATTCTAAATGAGAATCGGCTATTAATATGTAAAATCCGCCTAATATATCAAGGTTGAGAAACAGATATAAGATGTTTAGGCGATGTGTTTATTTCCTCTGCCAATGCTTTTATGTTCATCATGATTTGAAGTATTTCTTCTTTTGTTGTCCTTGGGTTGATAGAGCAAAGTCGAATTACTACTTTTTCTTTTAATTTAGTAGTACTTAGCATAGCAAATCCTCTTTGATTAATTTCTTCCACCAATTTTTTGTTTATTTCATGAATTGTATCTGTAGATGTTAGCTCACATGGAATATAACGAAAAGTAACAATTCCTAATTGGGCGGGTGTTACTACTTCCCAATCTTTTTCTTTCCTTAAAAACTCTTCAACTTGTTCAGCTAGCATAATGCCATGATCAATTGCCTCACGAAAAGCTGTAACTCCGAATGCTTTAAAAGAAAGCCATACCTTTAATGCTCTAAATCTACGAGAAAGTTCAATTCCACGCTCCCCAAAATTCACTTTTTCTTCTATATTAGTTTCTGTATCCTTAATATACTCTGGGATCATACGGAATGTTTCACTTAAATATTGGCTATTTCGAATGAGTACACAACCAACATCATAAGGCTGAAAAAGCCATTTGTGCGGGTCTAACGTTAAAGAATCGGCACGATGAATTCCACTTAATAACTCCCTTCCTTTTTCACTGAGAATTGCTGCAGCCCCATAAGCTCCATCCACGTGTAGCCATATATCTTCATCATTACAAAGATCAGCCAATTCGTTGAGGGAATCAACCGCTCCGCAATTCGTTGTCCCTGCATTAGCAATAACACAGAATGGTTTTTTCCCTTTTAGTCGATCTTCTTTTATTTGCTTTCTTAAAGTACTAACTGAAATTTTTAAATCTTCATCTGTCTCAATTCGGCAAATTTGATGCTGTTTAAAACCTAATACTTTAAGTGCTCGATCTACAGAAAAATGAGTTTGGTTAGAAAAATAAACAATCGCATTTTCTATGTCATTATTCAGCTTGACCTGTCTCGCTACAGTAAGTGCAGTCAAATTAGCCATGGAACCGCCACTGACAAATAGGCCCTCAGCTGAATCAGGGAATCCTAGCATTGATTTTAACCAGTTAATTGTCGTTAATTCAATTTGTTCAGCACCTGCACCTACTATCCAAGCTGTAGGAAATACATTAAACCCACTTGCTAAAAAATCTGCTAATACACCAACATAATTGTTAGGACCTGGAACAAAAGCCATAAAATGAGGATGATCCACATGAGTAATTTGATTAAACACATTGTTATTAAGAAAATGAAGTAATTCTTTTGGATTAGATCCGTTTTCCGGAATCGTTTCAATTAGCTTGTCTCTAAAAATATTACTATCAATCGTTTCTGAAACTGGTTTACTTTTTAAATGATTCATATGATCAACAATCAAGTCAACCGCTTGATATCCTAACTGACGCATCTCTTCGGCTGATAGCTGCAAGTTTTTTGTCATTTGATTTACCCCTATTCTATTTAAAAAGGCGAGTCCTTGCTCGCCTTTTCATTTTTTATAATTTGTAATCATCGATTGTCTGTATTGGATTTTGAAGAATCATGTTGATTAAGCAATGGATGTGATTTAATATTTCCTGTATTTTCTTCGCTTCATATAAAGTTTGATCATATCCAAACTTTATTATAAGTTTTTCTTCAGGGAAGCACATAATTCCATACTTTACATGTGGCTCATCAACAACTTCGTAATCCGTGATGGCAAAATGTCTGTTTTCATTTGAAG
Source organism: Bacillus sp. AY2-1 (assembly GCF_008368965.1). Taxonomy (NCBI): domain Bacteria; kingdom Bacillati; phylum Bacillota; class Bacilli; order Caryophanales; family Bacillaceae; genus Bacillus; species Bacillus sp. AY2-1. The sequence continues at coordinate 4,501 of NZ_QPEL01000102.1, forward strand.
AAAAGATTGCTGGATTAGTTGGATAGTTTTCAAAAACCCAAAGATGGTCAGTCAACTCAGTTTTTAATTCACTTTGCTTTTGTATATCAACAAATGAATAGTATGCATACTCATTACATTTTAATGTTTCTAGTTGAACTTTTTGCAGGAAGTCCACAAAAGACTGCGTTTCTGTCCATGCTAATCGGATAGGCAAAACATTTGTGAATAGACCGAACATACTTTCAATTCCTTCTACTTCGGGAGGTCTGACTGATACGAGATTAGGCAATACTACTTCTCTCGTTCCGTTGAATTTGCCAAGTAATATTCCCCATACAGCTAGTAGTGCTGTATTCATAGTTATATTGTTTTTAGTTACAAATGTCTGTAACTGATTAGTCAAATCCTTGTCTAATATTAAATCCATAAAAGTGAAGTTTAACCCTTCACTTTTAGATGGGACTTTCTTTTTAGGAATACTAATTTTCTGATTGTATCCTGATAAATAATCCCTCCAAAAATGACGTGCTTTCTCATGATCTTGTACCAAAGTCCAGTCTATGAATGTTTCAAAAGGTTTTACTATAGGTAACCCCGCCGTAGTTCCCGCATTTGTTGTTTCATAGAGCTGGAATAATTCGTCTATCAAAATGCTGACGCTCCAACCATCACATAATAGATGATGGGAACTCCAAATTACCTTATGCTCGTTATTACCTAGTTGGAATATACAGAGACGTGTCATAAGTTCATCATTTTTAAATCCTCGACTTAAATTTTCATTCATCCACTGTTTTAGGAATTCTTGCTGTTCTTGTTTCGTCATCTCAATCAAGTTTTTTATTTCTGAATTTATTTGAACATCATATAGAACAGCTTGCCAAGGTTTTGCTTGTTCATCTTGCACAATTATTGTTCTTAAAGAATCATGACGATCAACTAATTGTTGGAAACACTGAATAAAGAGTTTAATATCCAACTCCCCCTCAAGTGCCCAAATTGTTTGTTCAAAATATGCATTTGTATCAGGTTCATTCGTAGCATGTTCATAAATAACTTCTTGGAAAGGTGCTAACGGGTAAATACGTTCTATTTTTATATCCGGCATTTTTTCTTGTATTTTGGTAAGTGTTTGTTGATTAAGTTGTTTATCTTTAATATTTAGTAATGTAGCTTTATTATCGTTCATTATGTTTACATTATTTGTTTGTGAACTTGAAAAATGGTCTAGCTTTTTAACAAATTGAACCATGTCCCTTAATATAGGAAATGAAAATAGATTTTTTGGTTCAAGCTCAAATCCTTGTCGATACAATCTGACGGACACTTGAATCGCTTTTATCGAATCTCCACCTAAGGCGAAGAAATGATCATTTACTCCAACTTGATCTATTTTGAGTACTTCTTGCCAAATACTAGTTAATATTTTTTCCATTTCAGTTTTTGGAGCAATAAATACTTCATTTGTTTGTTTCTCGGGAGTAGGGAGCGCTTTTCTATCTAATTTACCGTTTGGAGTCAAGGGTAATTGGTCCAAATAAACAAAATAAGAAGGAATCATGTAATCTGGCAAGTGATCTCGCAAATGCTTTCGTAGTTCTGTTGTACTAATATTTTGCTCAGTTACCACATATGCAACTAAAAATTTTATTCCGTTCTCATCTGTTTGATCAATTACGACAGCATGTTCGACTTGTTTATAAGTTAGAAGACAATGAGCGATTTCTTCTAACTCTACTCGATACCCTTGAATTTTTACTTGGTAATCTTGGCGGCCTAAAAATTCAATATATCCCTCAGAATGCATTTTTCCACAATCTCCTGTTTTGTATATAAGACCAAAATCAGGATGTGACACAAACGCTTCATTTGTTTTCTTTTCATCATTTAAATATCCTTTAGCAAGGCCCACTCCCCCGATATATAAATCTCCAATTACACCAACAGGGCACATTTTCTTTTCATAGTTCAACACATAATACGTTTGGTTTGCCAAGGGCATCCCGTATGGAATACTATTCCAATGTGATTCCACCTGTTTGACCGGATAATAAATTGACCAAATCGATGCTTCTGTTGCCCCTCCTAGTGAAACTACTTCTGCAATCGGAAAATGTCGTTTTATTTTTTCTGGTAAAGAAAGCGGAATCCAATCTCCACTATGTAAAACTAAACGTAAAGAAGAATGTTCAAAATGAGAACCTACTTGATCCAATGCCAAATCCATGATTGCAGGCACTGTATTCCAAATTGTAATCCCTCTACGTTCGACAGTGCGGATTAATTCTTGCATGTCTCTCGGATCACGAATCATTACTAACATTGCACCTGTGCTTAAAGCTCCGAAAATATCGTATACAGATAGGTCAAAACACATGGAAGAGATACTAATAATACGATCATCTTCATTTACCTCATATTTTTGATTTATGTCTTGAATCGTATTTGTAACCGCTTGGTGAGTAATAATTACTCCTTTTGGTTTTCCTGTACTTCCTGAAGTGTATATAATATAGGCAATATCTTCTGGACCAGCAATAGCGGGCATGTCTTCTGTTGTATAAAATGACAAATCATTTTCTTCATAAAGACTAGGTTCTAATAAAAGCTTGCATGAGCTATTTTTTAAAATATATGTTTGGCGATCTAAAGGATGATCGGGATCAATCGGAACATAAGCAGCACCTGCTTTTAAAATACCTAGCATATTAACAATTGTGTCAACTCGTCTTTTGGCTAAAAGACCCACTTTGTCACCAAGACCAATGCCCTGCTCTTTTAAGAAGTGGGCAATTTGATTGGAGCGTTTATGAAGTTCCGAGTATGTTAACCATTTTTGCTCAAATACCACCGCTACTTCATTCGGTGTACGTTTTACTTGGTCTGTAAATAATTGATACAGAGTAGTTGAAGGTATTTTTTCTGTTGTTTCATTATATTGTTCAATTAAAGTTTGATCCGACTCTTTCATCTGCAAAGATGTTATATCGCTTTGTTTCACCAATTGTTCCAATAAGTCAACAAATTGGGAAAACATTGCTTCTATCACATCAATATCAAACAACTCTTCAACATAATTCCAGCTAATTAATAACTCACCATTTTTTTCAATTACTACATTATCCAAATACACTTGTGGAGTCCGAGCATGAATATAGCGAAGAGAACCAAGTTGTTCCCAAGAGAAAGCACCTGCACCTGCTAACATCGAGGTGAAAACGATTGGCATAACTGCTTTTGGTGTCATTTGATGATATCGAGTAAAATCTCGAATAAAGTTAACTCCATCGTAATGACGATGTTCAAGGCCATCTAATAAAGTAGATTGCGTTTCTTTTACTCTAGTAAAGAAAGTTTGCTCTGGTTTTACATCAACATCCAATAAAATAAGCGATGTGAAATCTCCAACAATCTGTTCTACTTCATCATGAACAGGATAACGGTTAAATACAGTCAAGTTAATTGCTAATCGACGTTGATTACTCCAATATGCCAACACATCACCATATATTGTACAAAGTAGAGCGGAAGGAGTTACCTCTTTCTCTTGTGCTAACTTTCTTAGCTTTGTCCATTTTTTATTATCCAGGATTTTTGTAAGTGATTGGAATTTAGGAGTAGCAATCTCTGCTGGATCCTTTTTTAACAGCAAAGAAGGTGCAAACGGAAAGTCAGGAAGCTTACTTGTCCAATAATCTTTTGCTGTTTTATATTCTTCGCTTTGTTCCATTTCATCATAGATAAACATATAATCTTGAAAATCAAAAGATAAAGATTCTAATTTTTGATTTGGTTTATAATAATAATGCAACAAATCCTGTCCAACAATGTTCATGCTTGCTCCGTCCATTAACAAAGCATCGTATCGAAAACATAATAAATACGTGTCTTCTTTTAAAAGAAAAGCTTTCAATTCAAACAAAGGCCATTGCCCCAAAGGGAATACATGGTTAGTCATTCGAGAACGCTCTTCTTGTAAGCGAGCATGTTGATTCCTATCATCTAAATCTATGAGACTCTCTATTTCAATCTCGTAATCAGGAACGCTTTGTAATATTTGCTGTTTTCCCTCTGGTAAAATTACAGCTCGCAACATTGGATGACGATGGATCACCTTTTGAAAACTTTTTGAAAGACGATTGATATCCAATGCTGTTTCATATTCAAAATATGTTTGAGGGGAAATACCACTTAATTCAAACTGTGAATTCCTTCCTAACATATACGCTGTCTGAACTTCTGTTAAGGAGAATGGATTAGACAAATCTTTAACATGAGTTGGTTTACTTTCAAAGTTTTCTTCTTTATGCTCTAACTTTACACAAGAACTCAGTTGAGCGATTGTAGGGTGCTTAAAAAAATCTGTTGTACTTATTTTTAAGCAGTCTTTTCTTAATAAATTAATTACCTGAAGTGCTTTAATGGATTCTCCTTTTAATGCAAAAAAATTATCATGAATACCGATTCCCTCAATCTCCATAACTTTTTCCCACGCACGCACCAATTTTTGTTCAATTTCATTGCGCGGGGCAACGTATGGAATTGATACATAATCCGTTTGGGTTATATCCAATAACCTTTTTCTATCCACTTTTCCATTTGGATTCAATGGAATCTCTTCTACCTGAATCATTTTTTCAGGAATCATAAACTCAGGTAATTTATCACTTAAATATTTTCTGATTTCACCAAAAGACACCTTGTTATCCGATACATAGTAGGCAGCTAATAATTTCCTATTTCCATACACTTGATCAACAACGATAGCCTGGTTTATTTCTGGATATTCCCTTAATTGAGTTTCGATTTCTCTTAATTCAATCCGATACCCTCGAATTTTCACTTGATGATCCATTCGACCTAAATACTCAAGTTCTCCATTAGGCAACCAACGAACGAGATCACCTGTATGATACATCATTTCCCCTGCCGCAAAAGGACTCTGTACAAATTTTTCATCTGTCAGTTTACTTTTACCAAGATACCCTCGTGCTACCGCTACTCCAGCAATGCAGAGTTCACCGGGAATTCCAAATGGTTTTAATTGGCCATACTTATTCAATATATAGGAATGATAATTCGGATTTGGTTTGCCGATCGTAACTTCTTTGGAAGTGCTCAAGTCTTTTACTGTTGCGCAAATGGTTGTTTCTGTGGGACCATAAATATTTAAAATTGTTGCTTCACTGATACAACGAATTTTTTCAACCAAATCAATGGAAAATGCTTCTCCTGCTAATAAAATAGATTTTAAATCTTTTAGAAAATTTGCCCCTTCTGGATCACTCAAAATCACTTCCATTCGCGATGGCGTTGATTCCCATAAATCCACCTTATGTTTTTTGACCAAATGAGCCAATTCTTTTGTTGCAAACTGTTCCTCTGTAGCAATTACTACTTTTGAACCTTGCGTTAAAGGAAGACATATTTCTAACAAGGAAATATCAAAAGATACACTAGCAAGAAACAAGAATGATTGATTAGCTTTTACTTTTTCTCTCATTACATTTAAAAAATGAACTAGCGATTTTTGTTCTATCATTACCCCTTTTGGATTTCCTGTCGATCCTGATGTGTAAATAACATAAGCCAAATCATTAGGATTATGTTCTCGTACTAAATTACTTTCTTCACCTTGGAAAAGATATTCTTTATCAAGATACAGTACTTCACCCGCAAATTGCGGCAATACTTGCTCTGTTCGCTTACTAAGTAAATATTTTGCTTGACTATCTTGTAACATATATTCAATTCGTTCAGTTGGGTAGTTAGGGTCGATTGGTAAATACGCTGCTCCTGCTTTTAAAATCCCCATCATACCAATAATCATTTCTAATGACCGATCTACCATAACGCCAATAATACTTTCTTTTGAAACACCTTTACTTTGAAGAATAGAAGCCAATTGATTCGCTTTCTTATTCAATTCTCTATATGTCAAAGATTGATCATTACAAACAACAGCAATTTGATCTGGAGTTTTTAATACTTGCGCTTCAAACAAATCTTGAAATGATTGAAACAAGTCTATGCCCGTTTGAAAAGTATTCAATCCTTCTAACAACTCTTTTTCTTCTTCTGCAATAATACAAATATCTTTCAATGCCAAATTCGGATTTTGTGAAACTTGCTTTAAAACATAACAATACGAATTGGCAAACTGTTGCAAAGAAGAGAATGAACGGGACTTACAAGAAATTTGAAATTCAAATTCATTATGTATTTCATTCCATTTTCTTCGTATCCATAGGGCTAAATTATTCTCTGCGTATTCTTCTAGCGAATTTTCATTATGTAATCCTTCCATCCCGATTACAATTTGAAAAGGAGTTAAATTGTGTTTAACTAATAATTCAGAGAGCGGATACTCCTGATTTTCATACCCGAATAAAGTCGTTTGTTCAATCTCATTTACTAATTGTTTAAAGGTGTGATGCGGATGGATTTCACTTCCTAAAGGAATCAACTTATTAAGATTCTCACTTTGTTCAAGATTCTTTTCAATTATAGGAATACCAATAGTAATTCTTTCTTGATCTGTATAATGTGCCAAACAAACCCTTAAAGCGGCGTGAAACCAGCTAAATAATAATAAATCTTGAGACTTACTTATTTTTTGTATACTTTTACTAAATTCTACATTCACTATGACTTGAACGTACTCACAAGGTGTTTCTTTATTTAGTTGGTAATCGCTATTAAATTTAAATACAGAAAAATCGAGAATCTCGGAAGATAATTGCTCCTTCCAAAACGCTTCTACTTCTTTATTTTCATGAATTGAACTTCGATCTTTAATGTGCATTTTTATCTTTATCCCCCTAATATTCATTTCTTCTACTCGTTAATTTTTAAGCCAACTTCAAGCCCATGGAGAAACACTTGATGATTATCCAAACATAAAAATTGCTGAATATCTTCAAATTTCATATGACCAACTGAACAAACCCCTAAATTTAATGTTTCAGCAACCATATTTAAGGTAGCAGTGATAATGCCTGACTCAATACAAGCAAATAAATATCCATCTGAACCGTATTTCGGGATGGAAGCGTTCGCATTATAAACCAAATAAACTGAGAAGGCAGATTGAGTAAATAAATCCTGATTAATTAACTCATGATCACTTTTGATTACTTGATCAATGCTGTTTACAATCACAAGACTATTTTTTGATGGGTTATAATAATAAAATCCAGCTTTCATACCCTCTATACGTTTTGGTTTTACATAAACAAAGATATCAATGGGATAGAGCCCGCCTGCACTTGCGTAATGATAGTATATTTTTTCTTCCCTAACCTGTTTTAGAGTTGATAAGAATCGGGAAAATTCCGAAAAACTTATATGTTTTTCCATATCAAATTGACGACAAGATCTACGTTCCTTAATTATAGTAGGTAGCTCATTTGTTGTTTCAAGTTGAATTTCGGTCGACCGTGCAGCAACGTGCGTGCGATTTAATTGTTCACTCATATACTTATCTAACTTCTCTTTAGAAAAGCGAATCTGGTTGCTATATGGATTTGAAAAAATCTTTTCTTGTGAAGAAAATACTTCTCTTGGGTGTAATATGTTACTTACTAACACACGATTTTTTATCATGAGCTCTATGTTTTTTTGTGTCTCTTCTACATTTCCTAATGAAAAGCGCTCTACTAGTTCACTGATTTTCACACCTTTTTGAGCCATAAAATAAAGATCAGGAAACCACTCAGACAGAATACCTGTAAATCTCATTTCCCCTATCAAAACTTCATTATGCAACTTCTCCCAATGCTTAATCGGAGACCAGTAATAAATTTTCTCGCTCATATAACCCTCCATAAACGTTTAACTTATTTTTGAAATGCAATTTTCTAATCTTCAAAAATTTTTTCAGATTCTGTTCCTTGTCTCATAGTGATTATAAATACATGCACTTTAACGAAACTTGAAAATAATGAAATAACTTTTTCTTCATTAAAATTTTTTATTTCATCATAAAAAATGATTTTTTTTTGGATATTTCACATCCTTTCCCATAGTAATCCTATAAGGTATAAACCATTTATAACATTGAGAATATTCATGTATTTCCAATGTGAAATTATTGTAATGGATTGGAGAGCGGTTGAATATAGTTATTAAATCAAATAATGTTGAGAAAGTTTTATTTATTATATCGATAAAATTTTATGATGTAATTTATTACAAATAGATTAAGAAAAGAGTTTTAAATTTTTCTTAATCAGTTAGTGTGAAAATATCACATACTATTACATACAATCGAGTTACTTACATTTCATATTCAAAATAGAGAAAAGACACCTTGAATGGTGTCTTTTCTCTATTTTAATTCCATATACTTTTTATGTCTTTGTTATTTTTAAACGATTTGTAGGAATTAATACAACTCGAACATCTAGTTCGTTATATGTTCGAATATATAATAAACATTATCTGAATTACGAATGTATTTCAGATAATTTTATAAATAAACTCAAAGATATCTTCTTCTCCTACTGCCACAAAAGAAATAATCTATTGCTTATTTCTTTTATTAAATTGTAATATAATTACAGTATGTGAAATTATATTACATTAACTTTAAAAACGAAGTGAGAATAATCTTCACTTCGCTTTTTTCATTTGCAATCCTTATTAAATTTGCTCAATGCAGTATTTATTTCCACATTCTTCGCTTTTATTTAATCGGTTTCTCTGTTTTTAAGACAAATGAACTTAATGCAGGAACTTTAATTTTATTGTCATGGACAACATAAAGTGGTTTACTTCCCGCCTGCTTCCCGTCTACTAGTACTTTCCAAGGCCCTTTCGATGGAAGTGTTATTTCAACCGCTTCTCTATTTGCATTGTGAGCCACCGTAAAGTATTCATTTTTATTCCCCTCTATTGTATAAGCTACCGTATTTTTCGGGGCACCTATAAATGAAACTTGTGTTTTTATTTGCTCTGCAGATGTCATTCGAAAAGCTGAGTACTTTTTGCGTAATTCTATTAACCCCTTCATATAATCTACTTCATTATTAAACGTTGCACGGCGCAACCAATCCATCTGGTTAATTGAATCTGGAGATTTGTAACTATTATGATCACCATATTTCGTGCGCATAAACTCTTGCCCTGCATGTAAGAATGGAATCCCTTGTGATGTTAATAAAATCGAAGAAGACAATTTGTGCATTTGTTTTCGCACTTCTTCACTATCATCTGGATTAGTTAACTCAAGTTTATCCCATAATGTATGATTGTCATGTGCTTCCACATAAGTTAGCACCTGCTCTGGATCTTGATAGGTAGACAAATTGGTATCATAGTCAATACCTGCTGTAATGCCTTTTTTAATACGATCTTCCATGTTTTGCTTTCCATTTACAAAACCATTTTCTTTCTCCTCAAATACACTACCTTTCAATCCATCACGTATATTATCGTTAAAATGAGCAATCCCTTTCATTTTCTCCGCATTTTTTTGATTTGCTTTCAACTCAGCTGCAAGAGGTGTATTTAAATCCCAGCCTTCTCCATGCAGTATAATAGAAGGGTCAATTTGATTAACAGCTTTACGTATTTCATTCATCGTTTCATAATCATGAATACCCATTAAATCAAAACGGAATCCATCTAAATTGTATTCTTTTGCCCAGTATGCTACAGAATCGATCATAAACTTCCTCATCATTTTTCTTTCTGAAGCAGTATCATTTCCTACACCGGTTCCATTTGCAAATGTTCCATCTTCATTGTAACGATAATAATAACCTGGAACTAACTTATGGAAATTAGATTCAGCAGCATTATACATATGGTTATATACTACATCCATCACCACACGAAGATTATTATCATGCAGTGTTTGAACCATTTGCTTTAATTCAGTTATTCGAACAGTCGGCTCATAAGGATTTGTAGAATAGGAGCCTTCTGGAACATTGAAATTTTTAGGATCATATCCCCAGTTATATTGCGGTTCATTTAAAGTCTCTTCATTTACTGAAGCATAATCAAATATCGGTAAAAACTGAACGTGAGTAACACCAAGATCCTTTATATGATCAAGTCCTGTTTTTACACCTTCTGGCCCTTTTGTTCCTTTTTCTGTTACACCTAAATATTTCCCTCTCTGTTTAATACCACTTTCAGGTTGGATGGAAAGATCGCGTACATGTAATTCATAAATAATAGCATCTTCTGGATTTTTAAATTTTGGCTTTTTGTTTGCTTTCCATTTTTTCGGATTTGTTTCTTCTAAATTAACGACTGCACCTTTATCTCCATTTACAGAAGCAGCACGCACATATGGATCAACCGCTTCAGTCCATGTATCACCAATTTTGACCTTATACGTATAAAAGAGCCCTTTTTGATTCCCCTTTAGTTCTGCTGTCCAAGTTCCCTTTTCACCTTGTTGCATGTTTATTTCAGCACCTATTTTATCGTTCCAGTTTTTATATGTAACTAACTTCGCTTCGCTTGCAGTAGGAGCCCATAAACGGAACTTTGTATGTTGCGCGGTATATGTATTCCCTAAATCGTTACCACTATAATAAAATAAATTATCAAATTCCTCGCTACGAATGACTTTACCAATTTCAGTATTCGTATCAGCTAAGTTTTCTATTTTAACTTTGTATGTTTGTTTTAAATCAATTTTCTGTTCCGTAATTATTTTGACCTTATTAGTAATATCTCCACTATTTATATCATAAGGACTAATATTTTTAATTTTAATGCCTTCAATTTCAATTTTCTTTTCCCTAATATGAAACGGGACATTAGTCGTTACGGTAATTTCATGGAAACTATCAATAGTTGCTTTTTGAATTGAGAGATCTGAAGAAGGCTTAGAGTTATATACTTTTTCATCGCCCGAAAGAATCCATACTTCAGCACGACCGCCCTTTATATTTTCAATCCAACGATCCCCACCATCTTTTTCCCATTCATTTGTTCGAACTATAAATCCTACACGATTATAGTCACCGTCTATTTTTATCTTAGCGTATTTTCCAAATTCATCTTCACCAGTAAATTCATAAGATGTACCATTTGCATTTTCTCCCCATAACCAAAGATTCCAGTCTTTTGTATTTCCAAGCTTCTCTTTGTAATGAATGATAACTTCAGTTGTTTTCGAATTTGAAACTGCCTTCACACCCTGAAAGGAGAAAACAGATGATAACATAACGATTAAAGTAAGTAATAAAACTGTTTTGTTAATTAATCTTTTTATAATTTGCACCACATACACCCTTTCTTCAAATATTACTAGCGATTTATTATGCTTACACTGAATAACACTGCTTAAATTAATCTAGAAATCTCTTTTGCTTCACCTCCATATTGGCTATTTTTACGTATGTATTTCAATGACCTTTTAATACGAAAGCGTTTGCATAAATACTTAAAAAAATAGATTTGTGTATGCCCTCATAAATTTGTAAATGCTAAAAGGTCAGGGAAATCATTTTAAAGCAATCGTTTGTTATCGTTTTCATTTTATAGACTTTCTATCAAGAGGTCAATATATTATTAATTTTCTGTTTTTATATACTTTAAACCTTATTTATTTGTCGCAGCTTCTTACAGATAACGCGCCTAATTATTGCTTAGTCAGTTTATTTTCAACAATACATCGCTACGTAAAAAAGCTAATATCCTTAAAATGATATTAGCTTTTTTCATAATGTATTAATATATGAATGAGAACTATAATTCTAAATTACTTAATTTTTGCTGCATCAAATGCCTTTTGAACTGCTTGAACTTCAGCTGTATTCGCCCCATATTTATTAGTTGCCACTCGAATACATGCTGATTTCAATTCTTTGAAATTAGAAGTCATGTTTAACTCATCAGTATTTGCATAATAGAAAATATCAAACATTTTATCTTCACCAATTCCTTTAACAGTTACTCCGTTATGAGTTCCGCCTTTTGCAATGAGATACGCAACTTTATTAATAATACTTGAATTAAAATGAACACCGCCTTGATCCCATCCATTAAAATCGTTAAATTCACTGTAATCATCTGGATAAGGTACTCCGAGTGAAGATGGAACAGAAGCTGGGTTTTCCATATCACGGAAAACAGATCCCGTTTGTTCTCCCATTGTCCAATTAAAGTTTCCATTATTTACGTATTTCTCAATAGATGTTCCCATAATATCAGATAGCGCCTCATTAATCGCACCGGATTCACCGTAATATTCAAGATTAGATTCACTAGAAGTAACAGCATGTGTAAATTCATGTCCAGCTACGTCATATGCTTTAACAATAGGATCCCCATATACAAGCATACTTCCATTATTAGCACTTAATGCATTCTGCCAATTTTTCGGATCATTCGTCTCTTCAGAATCCCAAGCATGTACAACTGAAACTACCTTTTGTCCCTTATTATCAAAGCTATTACGTTTGTATTTATCTTTATAAAAATCAAATACTTTTGTTGCTAAGTAATGAGCACTTACTGCTTTTGGATCGTTAAATGTTGCCGAAGTACTAGTCGCTAATGTACCAGGATAATAGCTTTCTTCTTTAGTAATATCTCTGTAATTCACATCATATGTTTCAATTCCTTGCCCTCTTGTATAATCAGCAAGAGCATATTTGCCATTACTTTGTTTAGAGATACCAAATGAACGAGAAATACCTAAATCATCTTTTCCTGTTCCAGTTAATGATGTAAGACTGCTTTGTTTACTTTTCTTTAAAGCTCCAACTAGTTTGTCACTAGCTTTTAAGTTAGATTCTTGTACCATATTTTTTAACATATCACCATTTTGTGCATTTACTAAATAAGTACCAGAAACATAGTTTGGTGTTGCAGCTTCAAAGGTAACTTGGTATGCATTTTTAGCTTGTCCATTATTTTCATCAACAAAAATAACCTCTTTAACTTCTGGCTCAGTAATAAACTTGATATCGTTCCCGTACTTCGTATAAATAAATTGTTTTGCTTCATCTTTTGACAGATTAATAGGTTTTTTCAATTCTTCTTGTTTTAGATTTTGCGCGCTATCACCTGAAACACTTTTAATAACACCATTATTATCTACGTGTGCAGTTAATTGATGACCATATACTTCTTTTCCTTCTGCTGCATACGTACAAGTGTAGTTCCATCATACGAACCACATTATTATCTACGTGTGCAGTTAATTGATGACCATATACTTCTTTTCCTTCGTATGTTTGCTGCATACGTACAAGTGTAGTTCCATCATACGAACCACGTTTTTGAAGGACTTTATAATCTACTCCTGCTTCTCCATTGACTTGTTTTTGGGAGAGAGCTTGCTCTGTTTTCTCCTTAAGTGCATCCTTTACTACATTTTCTGGTGTCTTTTGTGACGGTTGTGTCAGTTCACCTGAACGGAACGATTCTTCCTGAATTTGAACTTGTAGTTGATCTGTTTCCTCTGCATGACCTACCCCATATGGTGCCACAGCTGTTAAAGCTAATCCAGTTGTTAATGCTACCTTAGTTAATGTCTTTTTGTTTTTCATTATTTCACCTCGTATAATTTTTGAAATAGAAAGCTTGTACAAAGTATACTGTCTATTTCTGTCGGAAAAAAGAGAAAATACACAATTTATGTAACATTATGCAAAATTACATAAATTGTGGTCAATATTATAAATAATGAACGGAACACATATGTACATTAATTTGAATAAAAGAGAGTCCTTATAGGCGCTCATCCAATTGGTTAGTTATTAATTATCTATATTCATTGTAATAAAAGGATACTTACCTCTAAAT
>NZ_QPEL01000103.1:0-36161 GCF_008368965.1 Bacillus sp. AY2-1
GTATATTATTATACTGAAGACTCAAAACTCTATTAAAATCGTAGATAATGATGAACGAGAGTTTTTTGAAATGAAGAAAAATGTAGATCTTATTTTTTCAGACTATACTCCATATGCATATTTTTATACTATTTTTCCAAATAACAATGAAATCTTTCGATTCCCTTATATTTTTCTCCTAAACTTTTAACTCGAAAACCAATTCTTTTATAAAATTCTACCGCCCCATCGTCTGTCTCTACTTCTATATAAGTCAATTGATATATTCTTACAACCTCTTTAATCATTTGCAGTGCAATTCCTTTTTGACGATAATCTGGATCCACTGCTATATGACATACTCGTGCTTTAGTTGCTCCGATTACTTCTATACCTATACAAGCTTTTTCTTCATATTTGTACAAAGTCCCTTTATTATTTTGATAAAGTAATACTGCTTTCTTTAAGCTTATTTCATTTGGACCGACGGCATATTGTAGCACATTTAATATTGAATCTTTTTCAAGTTGTTCAACACGTTGTAAATTCATACTTTCATCCCTTTCTACGAAAAAATACTAGCTCTTAATAAAAAGAGCTAGTCTCATTACGCCGTTATTTTTTCTTCTTGTTTTACAACGACAGCTACATAACTATGAAGTATCATCCCAATAATAACGAGACTCATACCAATCCAAGATAATGATGACGGAATTGGTGCAGATAACCAGATCAGCTCTCCTACTAGCGCAAATAAAACTTCACCAGACTGCGTCGCTTCCACTGTTGCTAGTTTTTGTGGATCATCTTTCACAAGATCTGTTGCAAAGAAAAATAATACTGTCGCGATTAACCCCGAACTAACTGCTACAATAAAACATTGAAAAACTTGGCTACTTGACGGTAATCCGCCAGTTGATACTTCGTAACCAGATAATAAAAACCAAAATGGTAAACTTGCTAATGTCATACCGAGTACTCGCTGAAATACATCTAATTCCCTTTTACAAACTTGCATCATTTTTCGATTTCCAAGAGGATACGCAAATGCTGCAATAAGTACAGGAACTACACATAAAACGGTTTCACGAATACCTAATGAAGAAGCATGTTCTACTTGCATGAGAACAACACCAAATAAAATAATACCCGACATAACTAATTCCTTCATCGGAAGTTTTTTATGTAGTGGATCCACCGCAAAAAATGGTGTTAACAAAATCCCTGCAACGATTGTAATTTGCCATGTTGATGCAACAAGCCAACCTGGTCCGAACGCTCCAGCAAAACTAAGCGGTGCATAAAAGAGACCAAATCCAACGATACTCCATGCTAACCATTCTTTCGGATTGTTTTTCATATATTGAAAGAGTTGCTTTAAGTTCCCTCTATACATAACAATAAGTAATAGCATTGGAACCATAAAATAATACCGTAATGATGCACTCCAAATCCAGCTTCCACCTTCTAAGTCCATTGCCCGGTTTAAAACAAAGGTAAAGGCAAAGAAAAATGATGCCAGTATCCCTATAACAATTGCTTTCATTGTAAAACCCCTTGTTTAGTTTCTCCCTAATACTATACAACAAAATAAATATAATTAAAATTCACAATCTTTAACTTGTATGTAATCTAGCTCTATATAATTTCCTCAATCGACTTATATGTGCTTGATGATATCGATTATGATCTGCTATATGCCAAATTCCCCATCTTATAGTCGCAGTTTCCCCTTTTTCATACAAAACTTCCCGCGTTAAATCAGTTTCTGTTAGTTTCATACATTCTTCATGAAACAATTTTTGCACTGCTTCATAATCTTGCATTAACTCTTGCAACGTGTATTTTCTTAAACTCGGCATTTCTCCTACTTCATTCAACATAGGACCATATTTATTTTCAAATGTTGTTGGAACATCTTCTCCCTTGAAACGATACACCCAATGTAAATCGACAACTGCTAAATGCTGAAGTAACTGCCCAATACTATTTTCATTATTTTCAGACCCTTTATAGGATAGTTCGTTCTCTTCAGTACCTTCTACTAACCTTTGCAATCTATTAAACGTATCAGCAACCGTCGCATACAAAATCGCTACTTGAAGGTCCATATTTCTTTCTAAATGGAGATCTTTCATGCTAAACTTCCTCTCTTAAAAGAACAACACCATATGTTCATCATCACTATACACACCATTCATTTTTATAGCCCTTTTTTCAATTCCGTACGTTTTAAATCCCATTGATTCATATAATCGTTTGGCTGGTTCGTTCGTTGACACAACCCCTAAGTTCAATTGCTCTAGCTTCATCTCTTTTGCCCTTTCAATTGCTTTACGTATTAAATCACGTGCAAGACCACTTCTTCGATTTTCAGTATCTACATACATTGCAACGATATGCCCTTTATGCTTATATGCATCCTTTTCTTCTGTTAATAAAGTAACAACCCCAACTAAACGATTTTCATTATTAAAAGCACCAAATGTAAAACTACTGTTAGATGAAAGATTACTAGCAACGCATTCAAGAGGGTTTTCTTGACGTACTGCTTCTTCATAAGTCGTTACAAATGCTTCTGGGTTTACTTGTAGTGCTTGTAAACGTAACTCCCAATATTGTTTTGCATCCGCTTTTGTAAGTAATCGAATCATTTTATCTTCCCCTTTTTCATTTACATAATATTTTTATAGGTTATTATTTTTTAATTCATACTCTTCTTTTAATATACTGTAACGATAGCGATGAATGAACTTCCCCTGTCTCAATCGATCATTTCTCATTAACCCTTCACATACAAATCCGGCATGTTCATAACTCTTTTTAGCTTGTGTATTATCTTCATCTACACGTAACCAAATTTTCTCCAATTCAAACTGGGAAAAACCTATATGTAACATGCTGTTTAGAGCTGCCATTCCAAATCCTTTACCCCAATATTCTTTATTTCCAATCGCAATTCCTAGTTCTGCATTTTTATTTGTTTTATCAAAATTTTTAAGGTCTACCCATCCAATATGTATACCTTTCTCAGTAACAATTGCCCTTTGTTCATAACCATTTTTTCGGCTTATACAAGCTTCAATCCAGTTTCTCGTATCTTCACGAGTGAACGGAGGATATTGATCTGGTACGACTAAATGCTTTGTTACATCTCTATCTAATGACCATTGATAGCGATCTTCTACATCATCTAATGTCAATTCTCTTAATTGAACATATGGTACATTCATTTTTCTCTCCCCTTTTTATTTACCAATAGAAAATCCTTCGAACACTCTTCCACCATACTGTTCTAACGTCTTTTCTATAAAATGAATTAATTCATTTTTCTCTCCCGTTTTATAAAAATGATCAAAAGCGGCTACAAATTTGTTTGCATATTGCTCATCATACCTTCTTAGCACTCTAATGAACCATTTTGAACTCCCAAGCCACCTACCATTTACTCTTAATACATATTCATGTACTAAATCCGCTAATAGATTAGCGATAAACAATTCTTCTTCTCTTTTCGTTGCACCAATAAAGTCATCTAAAGTATCCGTAATAAAATATCGCTTCTGCTTAATCGTTTCTTCCGTCCATTTATCTGGTCCTTTATGTAGTAAACCATTCGCTTCTTTTTTTAATTTCTCAACAATTTCCTTTTCCCCTTTTAATGCAATCCCTTCTGAAACTAATTGTGGTAACGACGGTCTCCCTCGATCACAATCCATTTTGAAAAAGGTTTTATATGTTTCAAAATTATGAACAAACACCTCAACAGGCCATCCATTACTATAGAAAGATTCTCTATAACAAGAAGTTAAACTTTGATCGACTATTACAATATCAAGGTCAGATGTTTTCGTCGCTTCTCCTCGTGCAACGCTTCCGCCGAGTAAAGCTACATCACAATTCGGAAATTGTGATGTAATTATGTTTTGTGCTGCTTCAATTGGTTTCATAACCGTTCCTCTTTTCTTATTTCACTTTCTTTTTTTCAGCTCTTTCTCTCGCTTTTTTTATATAGCTTTCTGCATCTGGTGTTTTACATGATGTCGCACCGTGATCAACCTCTACTTTTCCAATTTCACGCGCAATTTCAATCGTTTGTCGCTCTAAGTCTTCATTACGAATTCCTATTGCGATTAAAGCACTATTCATCGCTTCTTTTTTTCTATTTTTTTCATTATGTATATTTTCTTTAATCTCTTCTAAGTACGGAGAGAAGAAATCATCATGTAACGCTTTATTTTTAATCGCTATATTTGCTAATAAAGACCAGCCAGCTCTTCCAATCCATTCATCATTAAACTTTGTCCACTCTTCCATTCTTTCTATTGCAATTGGCGAAGTACATATAGATGTCATAAGAACATCCATTAAACAGTAATAATCAACATCCTGAACCCAACTATTAAGCTGTTCTGTCGTTATTTTCTTCGGATCTAAAATATAAGTTGCTAATGTCATTGCGTCCATATTTTTTGTTTCCCACAATTCAACTGCTAAATCATGATCTTTTTTTAGCTTCTTTTTTAACAATTTTAAATTCGCAAAACTAACTCCGAATAGTGGCTCTTTCGCTCCGTGGTTTTTATACGTTTTACGATTTTGTTCTGTTCCATATTTCTCTAGTTGCTGCATTACTTCCTCAAGAAACATATACCCACCTCTTTATCTTTTATGTTGACTTTATACATGTATGCACGATATATTCTACATTACTTTTTGGTTTTCCTATATTTATTTTTAAAATACGGTATGTGAAATTTCTAAACATTACACAGCCACACCATCAAAAAACTGTACCAGTTAAACATACAGTTTTTTGATGGTCCTCTCTATCATTTGGTCTATCCCCTATTTTTCAACTAATTTTTTTACATCTGACCACTCTTCTATTGACCCTGCGTCCGGAAAAACTGTAACTACATTAAAATTCGCACCTTTTTCTTTCCCAATTTGTTTAGCAGCTAATAAATTCGCTGCCGCAGAAGTTCCTATTTTTATACCAGTATCTTTGTAAAAACGTGCCATTTCATACAGGGTATCTTCATATGAATAAGTCCATTGTTTTTCTATCAAATTTTCTTCCTGTTCTATGAAATGTTGTTTCCTTCCTAAGCCGAACCCACCTGATCCAGCATATTTCTTTAAATCATTTGGTGGTTGTTCCGAAGCATAAGGCAATTCAGCAGGCATTACTAAATGTAGTTCAACATTTTTTGTATAATTCTTTATTGCTGTATAGCCTCCCATTAGAGTTCCACCAGTACCAGCAGATGCTACCCATGCATGTATTGGTTTTCCAATCATTTGTGCAATAATTTCTCGCCCTGTACCTTCAATATGACTTACTATATTTGCATTATTATAATGTTGGAATAAAAAGTATAATTCTGGATTTTGTTTGCTAATCTCTATTGCCTTCTCAATTACTGCGTAAAACCCCTTACATTTATCAACTAAGATTACGTTAGCACCATAATATTTGAGTTTATTTAATAGAGATTGACCAGTTGCAGAACTTAACACTAACGTGCATTCAATCCCTAAACAATTACAAATACACCCAATTGACCTCGCTAAGCTTCCACCACTATACTCTAAAATATTTTGTTTTTTGTCCGCTTCTTGTAAATATTTATTAATCATTCCAAGTGCGGCCCTATCCTTAATTGATCCTGTAGGATTATGCCATTCACATTTAGCATAGATAGAAAGGTTCTTCGTTTCTTCGCATTCTAATTTCATGAGAGGTGTATTTCCAACATGTTTAGAAAACTCTTTAAAATGTTTTACTATCATACTTTTATACCTCCTTCATAAATTATGTTTATTACATTTGCTCTTAGCCAAAATCTTTCTACATTTTAATAACTCTCTCAATAAGATTTTCTTATATAAAAATCCCTACAAACACTGTAGGGATTTATGTCTAAATCATTTTGTTACACTCTATTTCATATAATAATAGTTTCTTTATTCAGATGCATTCATAAGCACAATTCTCCAACCATCTGGATCCTCTATTGTGGTTCCTTTCTCTATCCAATACGGGTTTTCTGGTTCCACCTCATGATAGCCCATATTACTTAATCGATTCACTATCTTTTCAATTTCACCTTTATTAGGCATATAAAAAACTAGTAAATTATCTTTTGTCGGTGCCGGACATGGACTTCCATTAACATGTGTAGTAAACTCCAAATGATATTCTTCATCTGGTAAACCAAACATAACCCCGTCATATCCTTCATGATTGTGAAATTCCCCTATACGTTTTAATCCTAATCCTGTTTCATAAAAACTTATCACTTCTTCAAATTTATCTGTTGGTCTTGCAATTCTAAATTGAACCCAATTCTTCATGCAAATCTCCTCCTTTTCATTTTCCAAAGCTTTATAGTAATTAGTATAGGTTACATATATTCCCTTTAACATCCCTCATTAGTGTGAGCTTCCTAAGTTGAAAGACCTATAAGTTAATAAACAATAGGACTTTCGTATAAAATTCATATAAAATTAGTTATATAAATGTAGAGATGAAATACAAGCTATTACGTATGAAATAGTTCTCCTTGCAGGGCCTTTATATACCGATCAGCAGATCTTTGTACAGCTTTATTTGCATCTTCCACCACACCATGAAATGCATTATATAGTCGACTAAATTGGATATCTTTTACTTTCTCTGCCATATCTCTAACTTTATTCGCTGGTAATGGAATAAGATTGGGATAACTATACATAAAACTTACCCATTTTTGATCCGAAACTACTTGTATAATATCACCTGATAACAAAATACCTTTCCCTTCATTACCGTCTTTCCAATGTATAACAGTCCCGCCCTTAAAATGGCCTCCTAAGCGATGTAATATAAGTTCTTCCGATAACAAAAGATGCTCCCCAGACCAAAATTTAATTTGCTTACTCGGACGAACCACCCACTCTTTATCATCTTCATGAATATAAATAGGTACATTGAATGTTTCTGCCCATTTAACTTGTGTAGAATAATAATGTGGATGAGAAAGTGCTATTGCTTGAATACCACCTAAATCATATATACGTTGTATCGTTTTATCATCTAAATAACTAATGCAATCCCACATAACATTTAGAGTTTTACTTTGTATTAAAAATGCTGTTTGTCCAATCGCAAATTTAGGTTTAGTAGTAATGCTATACAAACCGCTTTCTTCTTTTATTATTTCGTTTTTGTATAAATTGCTATTTTGCATTGTTTCTAATGTTGTCCATGACTGCCCAATTGGATTAACATATTGTCTTTCCTCATTACAAATTTTACAACGAGAAGGTGCTTCTTCATTTTCGGGATACTGTACTCCACATGTAGTACAAATATAATTATTCATATTCCCACTCCTTTTTTTTATGTAATTATTTCTTTACCAATATTTTAATAAAAAACAAAAATATTCGAATCAATAATTGGAACGAAAATGAAGTGATACGAAAGTATGATTAGTCTCCTTTCGTTTTAAGACTTTAGTCTAATTCCTATAAATTTTTTATTTCCTACTTCCAAGAAAATAGAGTTTTAATTTTATTAAAACTTTCTAATATATTTAATCCTTTAATCGTTAAAAGAAGGAGCAAATCTTCATAAAATAAACGAATAAATTAATAGTTTTTGTCAAAATTTTAACACAACAATACTTACTAACACACATCAGGGGGATATTAGGCTTAAATTAAGGAAAGATTTTAATAAAAAGCATTATAATGCTTTATGAAGGAATTACTGCATTAGGTGCTATTATGTTGTACGAGGTATTTAATATAGAAGTTTGTTGATAGAAATATCGGATCAATTAAATTTGATGATTGAAGAGTTTGTAACGAGAGATGAATATTGATTTCAAGCTTCATTTTAGGGGAAATAAACATCACAAACTACATGAATTAAAAAGTAGCCTTAAAGCAAAAGTCATATCCATGAAATGTTTAAATTCATATACAATTTTATACAACCACTTTTTTATAAAGCAAGAAAAGTGGTTGTATGTTTTAAAAAGTATTTTTTGTTACAAAATCATGCTACACATTTCATTAAACTACAACTACTCATTTTCTTTTTTCTTCTTTTGTTCCTCAGATGGCTCTTCTGTTGGATCTGGTTCTTGCTCATCCTTTTTGTTTAATTCATTATTTTTTTCCTCCTGTCTTTGTTCAGAAGGTTCCTCCGTTGGATCTGGCTCCTTTTCATCTTTTGGAGCTGGATTACAGCCAATTAATAATCCTACTGTAAATATGCTTGTCATTAATATTGAAAGCATTTTTTTATAATTCAATTAAAGCACCTCCTAAAATTAATATCCCTTGTATTGTTTCCAATTCACCATTCAATTTATCCAATCATTTGTGATGTTTCTTCCAAAATGACATTCCTTTAAAATCTTGCATACTTTTTGCCAAACTTTTTTACACTTGTAAAAAAGTTTTTTTGCATTTCCCTACCTATAATTGCTAATATAGTAGAGTAGAACTTTTATAGAGAGAAGGAAAATTATGCACAATGGAATTCGAATGACAACTTTGGTAAAAAGGGCTATGTTGGTTTGTGCGGGGGTATTATTTACATACGAAGCCGCTTTAGGATCAGTACATACTGCTTTAGCTAGTACAGAGGATGAAGCAAAATCTGTTCAACTTGTAAGTGAGATTCAAACATCTCTTGCTCCGAAAGAGGCTCCAAAGCATTATAACGGACAAGTTAGAAAAGTCGCTTACTTAACATTTGATGACGGTCCCGGAAAATACACAGCTGAGCTTTTAGATATGTTAAAGAAAGAAAATGCAAAAGCAACATTCTTCCTAATTGGTTCAAACGTAAAAGCTTTCCCTGATCTTGTAAAACGCGAAGATGCTGAAGGCCACTACGTTGGGATGCACAGTATGACTCATAACTACAAGAAACTTTACACTGAAGGTCATTATGTAGATGAAATGAAGGAAGATCAAGGCTTAATCGCTGGTGTTTTAGGTAAATCACCAGTATTAACTCGCCCATCTTACGGATCAATGCCAGGATTAAACGAAGCTCTTCGCAACAAAGTTGTAGAAAATGGCTTAAAGGTTTGGGATTGGACAATTGATTCTTTAGACTGGAAATATAACAAAATGCAAGTTGATGCTGCATCTGCTAAAATTGTAGAGAACGTACTACATGGTGCTACAAATCCAACAGAAGTTATCCTTATGCATGATATTCATCCACAATCGGTAAAAGCAGTACCTGGAATTATTAAAGGACTGAAAGAAAAAGGATATGAATTAGAAGCATATAATGAGAACGAACACTTCCCATTAAACTTCTGGCATGATAATCGTATGTAATGAAAAGACTTGATTCCCTCTAGTAGGTTATCAAGTCTTTTTTATCGTTTTGGGAAATTTCTTTGTTGCTCTTCAATAAAAAGAATAATCTTTTCTCTGTCCTCTTGTGTAATACTTATAGAAAATTCGTACTCCTCTTCCTTACACCATGAAGGGGTAAGTTCCTGAGATAATCGGACTACAATTTGAAACTCATCTTCATTTTCCCCCATTAATTCAAACGCTATATTAGGCTCTATGAAATCTAGTTCGGTATATGTAGGATTCGGTAATGATTGAAACCATTTTTTCATACGCTGTAAGTCGAACGTTTGTAGAAAAGGATCCATCGTTTCAAAAACTTTATTTCCTTCTGACAGTTTCGCTTTTACTATTAGCCAATTTCTATCACACTCCTCTTTTGCATCTTTAAATTGGTATTTCACCACCTCTAAATGTAATGCTATTTTTTTATTTTGAAAATTCATAAATTTCTCCTCTTCTTGCTATAAAACTTTTACTTTATAAATTTGAAATTTATACGCCTTTCTTAACTTGTAAGACACTTTCTATCTCCCATTAATTTCAACTCTTAGATATAATGATTTTTATTTACTAATACATATGACTGATTTTAACATATCATCCTTTATACATTAAATAAATTTGATTTGCAATATAATCTGAACTAAAGTGAAGTCCATTCCTTATCCACCACATGATAATCCCTACCAAAGAGGCTGTTTTAATATCAACTGCAACGTAATCATCAGGTAAATTCTTTTTCGTATTCTCTCTTCTCGTTTCTATTAATTGCTTTAAAAATAAAAACAATTGCTCCTCAAATTGATTCATTTTAAATAATATAAATAAAAAATTTCGGTGAATATATAAATAATCTAGCAATTGTGTTAGCTTTTGTTTTTCTGATAAATCTTTTGCATGTATTAAATCAACAATTTTATTTGAATGCTCATTTAAAATTTCGCTAGTGATTTGGTCTAGTAAATCTTGAATATCTTGATAATGCAAATAAAATGTTGTTCGATTTAACCCTGCTTTTGTTGCGATTTTCTGAACCGTTAAGCTTGAAATAGTAGGATTCGCCAATTAGCAGGTGCTATTGGAACAGCAGTTATTATCACGGTGTATACAATTCAATCCACTTCACACATTTCACAGTTATCTAGTGAGAATGGAAATATATCAGCTATGCAAGTAACAAACTTATCTTCTATCTATAGCTCAAGTGATGCGTACGTATTTATGTTAGTCTTATCTATTGTGGCTTTAATTATTGCATGTTTCACGCCTAAAAAAGTAATAATCAAAGATACGAAAGTAAATCTTCAAACAAAAAATGATAATTAAAAATTAAGCACTTAAAAGATGGTTCCAGAATTGTACCGTATCCATCTTTTTAAGTGTTTATGCACCATAATTATAATCCTTAATTACTATTTGAAGAGATTGTATTTTAATAAATAATCCTTAGAATTCTTAATACGGAATAGCTTATAAGTACATATTAATTATAAGGAGTGATATATTTATGGATTTTCTTTCACCTGAATATTTGTCTGCCTTATTAGCAATTATCGTAATCGATTTAGTGTTAGCCGGAGATAACGCCATTGTAATTGGATTAGCAGCAAGACGATTACCGAAAGATCAACAAAAGAAAGTTATCATTTGGGGAACCGTTGGAGCAATTGCTATAAGAGCTCTTGCTACTTTAGTTGTCGTTTGGTTATTAAAAATACCAGGATTACTTTTAATTGGTGGTGTACTTCTTATATGGATTGCTTACAAATTAATTGCTGAAGGCAAAGACCATGATATTAAGGCAGAAGAAGGATTTTGGTCTGCTATTAAAACCATTATCATTGCTGATGCGTTAATGGGTATTGATAATGTACTCGCTGTTGCAGGAGCTGCGCATGGTAACTTTTCTTTAGTAATCATCGGGCTATTAGTTTCTATTCCTGTAGTCGTATGGGGCAGTACATTGATTTTAAAATGGGTAGATCGTTTTCCTGTCATCATTACGATTGGAGCAGCGGTTTTAGCTTATACTGCTGCAAAAATGATTGTAGATGAGAAATGGTTCGCTGGATTTTTCGAAAGTAACCCTTTCATTAAATGGGCATTTATCATTATGATCATTGTTGGTGTAGTGTTCTTCGGAAAAGCAAAACAAAAAGCAACAGCTAGTTCTGTCTAATAATGATGGTATATTTACAAATAAAAAGCGCTATTCATATGAATAGCGCCTTTTATTATTTAGCTTCCCCTTCCGGAGTCGTTTTTACCTTCGTTTTGTTTTTATCACGATTGTTATAGTTATACTTCGAACGATCTACTGGAGTGAATCCTTCCGGTGTGTAGAATCGTAATAAGTCACCATTTACGACTTGGTCAGAGTATTTTAGTGAGTTTTGAACCATTTGTTCATTTTTCTTTATTTCATCTGTAAATTCTACAGGTTTTCCAGTTGTTGTATCATAGTATTTGCCGTTTAGTGCAGTAACAGTTGGGCTTACGTAGTTACCGTTACGGAACGCAACGACTTGTTTATGCTCTGGTGATAATAAATCTGAACCGAATTGAACATAGTTTTTCGTATCTGTACCTAGTAAGTGTAATAACGTAGGAAGAACGTCAATTTCACCGCCGTATTGATGTTGTACGCCACCTTTCACTCCTGGTACACGAACGATTAAAGGCACACGTTGTAACTGTGCATTTTCAAATGAGTTCATTTCTTTACCCATTACTTTTGACATTGCTGCGTTATGATTATCTGAAATACCGTAATGGTCTCCGTACATAACGATAATTGAGTTATCATATAAACCAGATTGTTTCAAGTAATCGATGAAGCCTTTTACAGATTCATCTAAATAGCGTGCTGTTTGGAAGTACGTATCTACTGATGAATCACCTGTTGTTGCTGGTTCAATCGTTGCTTCTGCCTTATCAATTGGATAAGGGAAATGGTTCGATAACGTAATAAACTTCGTATAGAACGGTTGTTTCAACGTTTGTAATAACGGAATAGATTCATTAAAGAACGGTTTATCTTTTAATCCGTAGTTTACTACGTCTTTTTCATTCATATCGTAGTATGACGCATCAAAGAATTTATTAAAACCAAATGATTTATAAATATCGTCACGGTTCCAGAATGTTTTGTAGTTACCGTGGAATACTGCTGATGTGTATCCTTGTTGTCCTAAAATAGCTGGTGCTGATTGATACGTATTATGAGATTTCGTTGTAAAGACAGAACCTTGCGGTAAACCAAACATTGAATTCTCTAACATAAACTCCGCATCAGATGTTTTCCCTTGTCCTGTTTGATGGAAGAAGTTATCAAAGTATAGCGTATTCGCATCTTTTGTAAATGAGTTTAAGAACGGTGTAACTTCTTGACCATTTAATTTGTAATCAATTAAGAAGTTTTGGAATGACTCTAAATGAATATAAATTACGTTCATTCCCTTTCCTTTACCGAAATACTCAGGATTTGGACTTGCATAAGTTGATGTTAAATAATTTCGTACTTCTGTCATATTATCGCCATCAGCTAATGCTCGTTCTGTCGATGCTTTCGCACTTTGAATTCCATCATAAATTGTGTAGTTGTATGCCCCTAAATATTTCACAATATAATTACGGTCAAACGTTCTTGTTAATAATTCAGGACGGTCAGACTCTGCAAGACCTAAATTAACACTGAATAATAAAATACCTGCTACAAATACTAGAGATACTTTATGCTTCGCAACACGAATTGGTTTTGGATTTGCAAATTTTGTTGCAACTAACACAATTAATATAATCGTGTCTAAGAAGTATAGTGGATCATAAAGATGTAGCAACGCAAGAATACTACCACCTAAATCTCCAAAGTTATTCGTTTGTGTTAATGTTGGGAACGTAATAAAGTCACTGAAAAAGCGATAGTAAACTACGTTTGCATATAAAAGAATCGACAATAACAAGTTGATAACAATTAACCAAATATAAGATCGCTTCCCTTTTGCAAATAATGCAAGTCCTAAAAATAGAACTGCTGAACTAAGCGGGTTAAAAAACAGCAAGAATTTTTGGATTGTGTTTGAAATTCCTAAATTAAATTCCGTTACATAGGCTGCATACGTTTTGAGCCACAATAAAATAACGGCAAACAGAAAGAATCCAAAATGATTGCTTAACACACTTTTGCTCTTTAATAAGAACTGTTTCATTTCTCCACCTCTTTTGATCATCCAAGGCTTATTTTTTATAAGTCTGTCTCTCTATTCGATTTTTCTTCTTCAAATAGATTTTTTTATTTAACTATATGAAGAATATTAGTAATTATAATTTGAAGCTTGTATTTATTCAACTATTTCTTTTTAAACATTTTGACCTTGGTTTCTATTTAATAAAATAAATTTGTAACATTTCCTGTTTTCTCCCAAGATTCATCCACTAATTATGACATCCCATACTATATACCTTTATAAACTCATTCGCAAACTATTCTATCTCCAATTTTGGTACATATTTCACATGACAAAATAATGTTATTTAATTATATTGCTCACCTTACATTCCCCTGCTTCAACTAAATCTTAAAGTCATTACATCTCTTCCATACATGAAAAATCCTCATGTTCACTAATATTATATTTGAATAATTATTCATTTGCCCCCACCAATGGTGTTATGTTTTCTCGACAAAAAAACTCGCTCTAAAAAGAGCGAGTTTTTTCATTATATATTATTGACCTTTGTACATTGCATCTACTTGTTTTTGAAGTTCTTCATTTTCTAAGTACTCATCGTAAGTTGCTTCTTTATCGATTACACCGTTTGGCGTTACTTCGATAATGCGGTTTGCAATTGTTTGTACGAACTGATGGTCATGAGATGTGAATAACATTGTACCTTTGAAAGCAATTAAACCATTGTTTAATGCAGTGATAGACTCAAGGTCTAAGTGGTTCGTTGGATCGTCAAGTGTGATTACGTTCGCACCACTTAACATCATTTTAGATAACATACAACGAACTTTTTCGCCTCCAGATAATACAGAAACGTTCTTCTTAACTTCTTCACCTGAGAATAACATACGGCCTAAGAAACCACGTAAGAAGCTTTCTGACTCATCTTGTGGAGAGAATTGGCGTAACCAATCAACTAAGTTGTAGTCATTGTTCTCAAAGTACTTAGAGTTATCTCTTGGGAAGTAAGATTGAGATGTTGTAACACCCCATTTGAATGAACCGCTATCTGGCTCCATTTCACCCATAAGGATTTTAAATAATGTTGTCATCGCAATATCGTTACGACCGATAAATGCAACTTTATCACCTTTATTTAAAGTGAAGTACACATTATCTAACACTTTTTCGCCATCAATTGTTTTAGAAAGACCTTCAACAGTTAATAAGTCATTTCCTATTTCACGCTCAGGTGTGAAGCCAACGAATGGGTAACGACGTGATGATGGTCTAATATCATCTAATGTAATTTTATCTAATAATTTTTTACGAGAAGTTGCTTGTTTCGCTTTAGATGCGTTTGAGCTAAAGCGTGCAATGAAGTTTTGTAACTCTTTTACTTTCTCTTCTTTTTTCTTATTAGCATCTTGTGTTAATTTTAAAGCTAACTGGCTTGACTCATACCAGAAGTCATAGTTACCAACATAAAGTTGAATTTTACCGAAATCAAGATCAGCCATGTGCGTACATACTTTATTTAAGAAGTGACGGTCATGGGATACAACGATTACTGTATTTTCAAAGTTCATTAAGAAGTTTTCTAACCATTGAATCGCTTTTAAGTCCAAGTGGTTGGTAGGCTCATCTAGTAATAGAATGTCAGGTTTACCGAATAATGCTTGAGCAAGTAATACTTTCACTTTCTCTGCACCAGTCAATTCTGATAATTTTTTGTCGTGAAGATCTTCACCAATACCAAGACCTTTTAGAAGGATTGCAGCTTCTGACTCAGCTTCCCAACCGTTAAGCTCAGCGAACTCACCTTCAAGTTCTGCAGCACGCATTCCATCTTCATCACTAAAGTCTTCTTTCATGTAAATAGCATTTTTCTCTTGCATTACTTTGTAAAGTTGCGTGTGACCCATAATTACTGTTTCTAATACTGGGAACTCTTCATATTCGAAGTGGTTCTGTTTTAATACTGCTAGACGCTCACCTGGCGTAATATGTATGTCACCTGTTGATGGTTCAATTTCTCCAGATAAAATCTTTAGAAATGTTGATTTACCAGCACCGTTTGCTCCGA
The DNA here is from genome assembly GCF_008368965.1 of Bacillus sp. AY2-1. Classification (NCBI taxonomy): domain Bacteria; kingdom Bacillati; phylum Bacillota; class Bacilli; order Caryophanales; family Bacillaceae; genus Bacillus; species Bacillus sp. AY2-1. The sequence continues at coordinate 15,613 of NZ_QPEL01000103.1, forward strand.
TTAAACCGTAGCAGTTACCTGGCGTGAATTTTATGTTAACATCTTCAAATAATTTGCGATCCGCGAAACGCAAACTAACGTTACTTACTGTAATCATTTGTGTCCTCCTACTAATACCGCTTATTTCAGCGTTTTCTCACCGATTGTCTTAAAAAATCGCATATTACGACTCAATTATTGTAGACTATAGCTATTATATAGTAGAAGCTGGATGAATAGCAACGGTTGATTACCTTTCTACAATGAAATCGGATAGTTTTTATCCATTCCCTTAGCTATGGTATGTATATCATCGACCTCTTTCTCATGTTACCATTCACTTCTCGTTGTGTAATACATTGGATTCATTTTCCATTTAAGATTTTATATATAGAAAAACTGTAGAGAAATCATCCCCTACAGTCTTCACTTATTTCGTATTTATTATTTTTTCTTTATAACTCTTCAATTTACTCGTTAACCCCATTAAAGCAGGTAACAATATCGGCATCACGATTAAAGCTAATAGTAATAGTGCAACGCCAACAACTGATGCAACTTGTATAAGTGTTAACACACCTGATGGAATTAATGCTGCAAACGTCCCTACTAAAATTAGCGCCGCCGATAATACAACTCCTCCTATATGACGAGATGCAGTTACAATTTTTGTTACCGAATCCCCTTCGATCTCGTTATAGCGCATCATTACGAAAATACTATAATCCACTCCTAAAGCGACAATCATAATGAAGCTAAAGAATGGAACATTCCAGCTTAATGTATCTACATGTAATACATGTGCACTAATTTGTTCGCTTATACCAAGTGATGCGAAGTACGCTAATAGTAATGAGCCAATAATAAATATTGTGTTTAGTAGTGAGCGTGTAATTACGATTAATACAATGGCAATTCCAATTAACATAATTGTAGCTGTACGTAAAAAATCTTGCCCTGTTACTTCTTTTAAATCAACGTTTCTAGATGTTGTTCCGCCGATCGCTGTTTTCGCATCATGTAATTCCGTTCCCTTTACAGTGCCATCGATTGTTTTATTAATTTCTTGAATAATTGGCATCGCTTCTTTGGAATACGGAATTACATCTAAAATGATGGTCATTTTAGCAATTTTTCTATCCTGTGACATGTACGTGTTCAATGCTTTTTGGAAATCTTCTCCCTCTAGCACTTCTTTTGGAATATAAAACTTCTCAGAGCTTTTCGACTCATTGAGCTCCCCTAAATATTTCTGTGCGTCATGCAGGCCATTACTTACTTTTCCAAGCCCTTCTGTACTTTTAGATAAACCGGATTGTAATTGCCCCATCTTTTCTTGCAGGTCTTTAAGGCCCGTTAAAAGTTGTCCTTGTCCATCGTTTATTTTCGTTAATCCAGATTGTAACTCAACTGATTTATTTGCAATTTGTTTTGAACCTGCAGTACCTTCATTTAATCCATTTTTAAGATCCGCTGCTCCCTTTTGTAACTTATTAACTCCAATGCCCATTTCTTTTAAGCCGTTATCCACTTTCCATAACGATTGATTCGCTTCTTTAAATGAACTCATCGCCGTTTTGTGCTGGGTTGCTAATTGATTTAATTCATTTGAAAGTACGCTTAAATTTTTTTGTGCCTCTTTAGCAATCCCTATCGTTTGTTGTATGTTTGGATCATTCGCTAATTCTGGTTTCGTTTGAACGAAATTGGTCATTAACATTTCAATTTGTTCATATCCTTTTTTCGCACCGTCAATCGCTTGATCAATACTTCCGAAGTATTGATCGTAAGAACTTAAACCTTTTTCTAACTGTGCATAACCAGTATGAAGCTGTGACGTTGCATTGGATAGGACATTTATATTTTTATTTACTGAAGTTAACCCACTCTCAATTTGCTGCGCTCCTTGTGCACCTCCGTTTATGCCGCTGGATAATTGATGTAAAGCTGTTCCTAATGCTGATACCCCATTTTTCGCCTCGTTCGTTCCATCAATTAATTTTTGAACATTCGCAAGACTATTTGAATCATTACTTCCCATTTTATTTTTCGCATCCGTTAATCCATCATTAATTTCCTTTATGCCACCATCGGCATCTCCTAATCCTGTATTCAATTCTCCCGCTTGCTTATTTAAATATAATTCTTTTATCTTCTCACCAGTTGGACGTGTTGGTGCATATACTTCTGACACACCTTTAACTTTCGAAATTTTATCAGTTAATTCATCTAAAATTTGTAGAGAAGTTCCTTCATCCAGCTTTTTATCAGATTGAATGACTAATGTACTCGGTGAAGAGAAACCAGGCGGAAAATGATCTTCTATTACGTTAATACCCATCTTTGATTCATACTTATTATCCACTTCAAATAAATCATTGTAATTCAGTGTAGTAGAGTATTTTAATACGAAAGGAATCGATATTACGAATACGATGATTAAAGCGATAAATGGCCTTGCTACTGAATTTTTCGCAAAGAATCCCCATAAGCGACTATCCTCATGACCTTTAAATGTTTTAACTGGATAAAACATTCCTTTTCCTAAAAGCACCATAAAAAACGGATTTAAAGTCGTTAATACGAGTAGTAATACTAAAACACCAATTGCTACCGCTGAAGTAGATTGATATAATTTAAAACTCGCTAACGCAAGTGATGCAAAACCAATTAGCACCGCTATACCGCTATATAATACGGTTTTACCTGCCGATTTAAATGTTTCTTTCGTGGCCAAAAATGCATTTTCTTGTTTACTTAATTCTTCTTTAAACCTCGTATATAATAAAATGTTATAATCTGTTCCTACTCCAAAGAGGACGACGACTACGAACACTTGTGTAAAGTTTGAAAATGGGAAATTAAATTGATCCACAAGCTGAGCAATAATCCCCATTGAAACTAAATACGACACACCGACTGTAAGAAGAGAAACAATCGGAACAACTGGTGAACGGAATACGAGGATTAATACTACAAGAATGAAAATGATTGAAATAACTTCTGTCTTTTTCACTCCCTCTTGAGAGGATTTAAGAAAATCACCCGCTATTAAGTCACTTCCTGTTAAATACGTTTTTACCCCTTTCGTTTGCACTTTTTCATGAAGATTATTTGAAACCTTTGATATTTCACCATGTTTTTTATCTATCGATATTTGCGTTAAAATAGTCGTATTATCTTTAGAAACTAATTGTTTTTCCAAGTCTTTATTATCTAAATATGAAACAACTTCCTTAATTCCTAATTGCTCTTTTTCATTTTGCAGGGCGTTGATTGTTTTTGTTATTTCCTTCTTTTGTTCATCTGTTAAAGCTGCCTTATTGCCACTATTAAAAACGGCTATAATTTCATACTTTTCAACCCCTTCTTTATCCATCTCTTTCATCATCTTGTCAGCAATACTGCTTTGTTCTGTATTAGGGATTGTAATTTTCCCTTTTTCCTTCACTAATTTATCCATATTAGGCATCGTTACGACCATTGTAATAGTAATAACTATCCATAATAGAAAAGATAAACTTCTCCAACTTTTTAACTTGCTCATTTGAATCATCTCCCATTATAAAATTCACATGTGGAATGAATATTCATTCCTAATCTTTTGAAAACACTTTCCGGAATGAACGTTCATTCCTATCATTCTATTAATTTATTCATTAACTTTATTAAACTAGGTAATACGGAATGAATATTCATTCCTTTAGTTGTAAAGATTTATCATCTCCTGTTATTCTTTTTCATACCTTTCTCGGAATGAATGTTCATTCCTGTCCTTATAACGCTATAGAATCAAATGATTCTAATAGCATTCCAACAACTTTCTTCCAATTCCTTTACCAAATCATCTGTATATTCTAACTGCCCTGTTTCCATTACTTTAATTAATTTTTCAATTGGTTGATATACAATAATAATTAAAGCAATTGGTGGTAATGGACGAAGCAAACCTTTTTCGATTCCATCTTCAATCAAGTTCATGAAGAAACCCATGAAGTCCTCGAATATTTCATTGCTATGTTCATCTAGAAAATAACTATCACAGTGAGAATTTGTAAAAAGAAAAGCATCTGCATTTTGTCTCGCAAATTCAAATAAACGGTTGTATGTATGGCTAAACTGTTCACGAATATTTGCATCGACCGGGAAATCATTTTTTATTAATTCTGATAGTTGTAAAACACTTTTCGTAAATAAAGAATTAACAAGCGCTTCTTTATTTTCAAAATAACGGTAGATCGTACCTGCGCCTACTTTTGCTTTTTCAGCAATCATCGGAATTGTTGTACCATCATAACCTCGTTCTGCAAAAAGTTGTATTGCAGCATCAAAAATATCCTCTTGTTTGTTTTTAGCCATTTTTCCACCTCAATTTCCAGGAATGAAAATTCATTCCGTTTTTAATTATAAATTACATGAATTAAAAGTCAAGTGCGTGACAAAGTATAGCTGTGATTTTTTATCCCTTATTTGTGAATGAAATTATACGAGCGACTTTCTGGATATATTGGCGCAACTCTAATTATATCAGCGATTTTCATGATATATTGACTTACCGACAAAAATTCACAATATAAGAGGAAGCTATCCCGAAATTTCACTTAGGATAGCTCATCTTCATACATGCAAATTAAAAGAAATCATAAATAAATGGCTTACGTACTGGTACTAAATTCTCAAATGACCGTATTGCCTCGTCACTTCCACTAATTAATTCAAGTTCATTTAGTTCTAATGGACGTTTATATCCAAGCATTATTGCCGATAGTGCAGTTATATCCAGTTTAATTCCTTTTTCCGTTGTTTCTTCTACAATTGTTATTTCATGATTTGCAAGTCTCACTGCTACGTTATTCCACGGAGCAAATGCGTCTGTAATGTGTAGAATTATTTGTTGCTGTACATTGTTCCAGCTCAACTTATATTGTTTTAAGAACTGCTCTACATCTACAATTCTTCCCATAAAATATGGTTTTATTTCTGTCTTCACGCGTGGCTCTTGTAATGAATATAACAACGGTTCGTTTTCGCTTACTGTCATTTCAAGTTCTTTAATCATAGAATCATGCTGGCAAATAAAGTTCCACAGACCATTTCGTGCTTCATTATGCAGTGGTACAAATTCTTCTACTGTCATTTTATAATTTTCTATTTTGTATAACATGTAACCTGCTGCCCTTTTATTTTCATCATAGTAAATCGCTAATGTTAAATCATCATAAACCGCTTGTAACCACCAGTTCTTCTCTCGAACTAACATACCTGAAAAACGCTCTGCAAATACTTCATAGAGCTTTTCGACCTCTTCTGGATGATTTTCTTTATTGAAACGTTTCACAGTACCATTTACTTGTTTTTTCATCACTAAATCGCTCTTAGTCATATGACATATGACTAAATTCGCACAAAGTTCCCAGCCGTATTTACGGTAAAATGAAACAGCAAATGGATGTAACATAGAGACTGTATAGCCATCTTTTTTCATTATTTGAAGTGAATGTTGAAGTAGCTCTTTTACATACCCACTTCTTCTGTACTCTGGATACGTCGCTACTCCTGCAACGCCACCCATTTTAAATTTTTCTTTACCTATGTAAATATGCAACGGAATAAGATGTAGTTTTGCTGCTAAGTCTTCCCCTTCCATAATGCCGTATATTTCATGACTTTCCTTCATCTTTGTAAGTTGCTGCTGTAATCGTTCCTCATCTACTTTATATTGAAAAGCGTATTCTGATAAACGTAATGCTTCTCTGAACTTATCTTCTTTTAATTGCATGACATTCATATAATTCTCCTCCATTCTCTGTTTGAATTGTATCACAATTCTCACTATTATAGTTCGGTAAGTGAAATTACAAGGACGTTTTAACAAAAAAAGCAGATACATCACGTATCTGCTTTCCATCTTTATTATTTAGCTAACTTTTGAAGTTCATCAAAGAATGTAGGATATGATACACCTACTGCTTCTGCATCTTCAATAATTATTTTCCCTTCTGCCAGGCAGCCAGCAATCGCAAGCATCATTCCGATGCGGTGATCACCGTAACTATTTACTGTATTGCCTTTTAAAGCTGATTTTCCGTAAATGATCATGCCGTCATCAGTTGCTTCTATGCGAGCTCCTAGTTTCGTTAACTCCGCAACGACTGTATCAATACGATTTGTTTCTTTTACTTTTAATTCGTGTGCATCTCTAATAACTGTAATACCTTCTGCTTGTGTTGCCGCTAAAGCGATAACTGGAATTTCATCGATTAGTCTTGGAATAATATCCCCACCAATTTCAATTCCTTTTAATGAAGATGTTTCAATCGTAATGTTTGCAGCTGGTTCTGATGCGCCTTCGTTAATCGGCTCTATAGTAAATGTAGCACCCATTTTCTCTAAAACATCAATAATACCTGTACGAGTTGGATTCATTCCTACATTTTGTAATATTAGTTTACTATTTGGGATGATTGCACCTGCTACTAAGAAAAATGCTGCTGATGATACGTCACCTGGCACTTGAATGTCTGTTGCTGTTAATTTTTGTCCACCTGACAGCTTCACTGTCTTTCCTTCTCGAGTTACTTTAACACCAAATGCTTCAAGCATTCTTTCCGTATGATCGCGGGAAATATGTGGTTCTGTAACAGCTGTTACACCTTCTGCGCGAAGCCCTGCAAGTAAAATAGCTGACTTTACTTGTGCACTTGCAACAGGAGAAATATATTCAATTGCTTTTAAATCTCCACCACGTATTGTTAGCGGTGTAAATGTTCCTTCTTCTCTGCCGTCAATGTTTGCACCCATTTGTTTTAATGGGTTTGTTACACGCTTCATCGGTCTTTTTGCGATAGATTCATCACCTTGTACGCAAGAGAAAAATGGTGTGTTAGCTAATATACCTGACATTAATCGAATTGTTGTACCAGAATTACCAACATCTAATACAGCTTTCGGTTCTTGTAAACCTTCTAATCCTTTACCAACTACAGTAACTTCATCACCGTTTTGCGTAATTTCTACTCCCATTTCTTTAAAACATGAAATAGTACTTAAACAGTCTGCACCGGACAAGAAACCTTTAATTGTTGTTTTCCCTTCTGCAATCGAACCGAACATAACAGCACGGTGTGAAATGGATTTATCACCTGGGATTGTAATATTGCCATTCAATCCGTTATTAACAGGTTGTATTGTTCTTTCTTTCACGTTTTTCACCTTCTCATTTAAATTGTTTCATAAGTTTGGTATTCTTCTTCTCCAAGCGCTAGCTTTGCTTTCATACGATCTTCTTCCCTTTGGAAGCTAATACGTAATACCCCAAGCAGTCCTTCACGCGCTTCTAATATTTGCAAGTTCGTAATACTAATTTCCTCGCGCGCTAAAATACTCGTAATATGAGCCAATGCCCCCACCTTATCTAATACATCAACGTATAAGTCGTGATAAGCAGGAATTGCACCACTCTTTCTTACTGGTAAAGAATCACGGTATTCTTTCGCATCTGCAAAATAGTTTTGAATCTCGCCTGCATCTCCAGTAGAAACTGTCTTATATAAACCTTCCATTTCAGAGATCCACTCTTTTAATAATACCATTAAATGCTCTCGATTTTGCTTTACAATATCACTCCACATTTTCGGACTACTAGATGCGATACGTGTAATGTCTTTGAAACCTCCAGCAGCTAGTTGATGAATGAGCGGATTATCTCCTGCATGCTTCTCAACTTGCTTTACTAAACCTGCTGCGATAAGATGCGGGAAATGACTAACGATCCCTGTTACATAATCATGTTCTTCTGTATTTAAAACAAGAAAATGTGATCCTGTTCCTTTTAACCATACTTTAAGGTCTTCCACTTGTTCATTTGGTACATGATTCATCGGTGTTAAAATGTAAAATGCATTTTCAAATAAATGCGCCTTTGCGCTTTCAACTCCCGTTTTATGAGAACCCGCCATCGGATGTCCCCCAATGAAAGAAACTTCCTTTGAAAATAAAGCTTCCGCTTCGTTCATAATAGACCCTTTTGTACTACCAACATCAGTCACTATAACATCTTCTCGTAAACGGAATGACGCAAGTTTGTGTAATAACTTCTTCGTTTCTTCAACTGGAGAAGCAAAAACAATTAAATGTGCCTCTTCACATGCATGTTGTAAATCAACTGCTATTTCATCTACTACGTGTAATTCTTTTGCACGCTCTACTTGCTCTTTAAATATATCATAACCTGTTATCATTACATCGTGCTCTTTCTTAATTGCTAATGCGAGAGAGCCTCCTATTAAACCTGTTCCAATTAATACTACCTTTTTACGCATTTGCCTCATCTCGAGACTTACTTTTTTTATTTTCAAAGTGTTGTTTTAACACTGAAATCACTCCTTCATTTTGCTCCCTTGTTCCAACTGTAATACGGACACCATTTGGGAATGGACGAATAATAAACCCTGCATGTGCGCAAGCTTCATAAATCTCTCCAGCATTATCTACCGGTAAGAAGATGAAATTAGTTTGTGACGAATAAAATGGTATACCGTTTTCCTTACAGAAACTCTCGTATTGCTGTAATCCTTCTGTATTCACGCGAACTATTTCTTTAATAAACTCGTCATCACTAAAAGCAATTGTAGCTGCTTTTTGCGCTAATGAAGATACGTTAAATGGTAAACGTACAACATTTAATTTCTCAATTAGCTCTTCCTGTCCGATCGCATATCCAACGCGGAAAGAAGCTAATCCGTATGCTTTAGAAAACGTTCTAAGTACAAGAATGTTTTTATGTTTTTCTAAAAGCGGTAATATCTCAGGGAAGTCTTTTGCTGTTACGTATTCATAGTACGCTTCATCAATGACAATTAACGTATTTTCACTAATGCCTTCAATAAATTGAGTTAATTTTTGCTCATTCACATATGTGCCCGTCGGGTTGTTCGGATTACAAATCCATACGATTTTCGTATTATTATTTACCGCTGACGAAATTTCGTCTAAATCGTATACACCTTTATTTAAAGGAATTTCTTTCACTTCACAGCCTTCAATAATCGCATGATGACGGTACTGCGGGAATGTTGCACCTGCTGTTACAATGTTATCTCCCGCTCGTAATACGGCGCGGCTTATTATTTGAATGATTTCATCTAAACCACTACCACAAAGTACTTGTTCCATTTGCACATGCAACTTATCTGCGATTGTTTGACGGAGCGTTGTAGCACCTCCGTCAGGATATAAAGAATGTTCCAACCAAGATTTTTGCAACTCTTCTAAAACTCTCGGTGAACAACCGAATGGATTTTCATTCGATGCTAATTTCACAAACGAATGATCTCCGTACACTTCTTTCATTTGTTCTGGTGATTTACCTGGTTTATATGGTTGTAATGATGATAGTTGATCCTTTACTTGCACGTTAAACCCACCTTTTTATTAAAATTCTTTTGCGTAGTTATTGTGTTGCATAATGTTTTGTTTTAATAATTCCATACGATCTTTTCCGAATTGTTCGACTAGTGCATCTGCAAGTTCCCATGCCACAACAGATTCAGCTACTACACCCGCTGCTGGTACTGCGCAACTATCAGATCTTTCAATACTCGCTTGGAATTCTTCTTTCGTATCAATATCAACGCTTGCTAACGGTTTGTATAAAGTAGGAATTGGCTTCATAACGCCTCTTACGACAATTGGCATACCTGTTGTCATACCGCCTTCTAAACCGCCGGCATTATTCGTTTTTCTCGTGTATCCTTTTTCTTTATCCCACAGAATTTCATCATGCACTTTGCTTCCAGGTTGTCGTGCCGCTTCAAAACCTACGCCAATTTCAGCACCTTTAAATGCATTTATACTCATAATTGCACCAGCAAGTTTTGCATCTAATTTACGATCGTAATGAACGTAACTACCAACGCCAATTGGCATACCTTCTGCAATGACTTCCACGATGCCACCGATTGAATCTCCACTACTTTTTGCGTTGTCAATCGCATTCATCATTTCTTGCTCTACTTCTTTATCTAAACATCGAACTGGTGAGTTTTCAGTAATTGTTTGAATTTCTTCAATTGATAAGTTTGAAATATGTTTTGCTTTTACTCCACCAATTTCAAGAACATGTCCTGCAATTTCCACGCCTAATTCGCTTAAAATTTGTTTTGCAACTGCACCAGCAGCTACACGAACTGTCGTTTCTCTTGCAGATGAGCGCTCTAATACGTTTCTTATATCACGATGACCATATTTAATTGCTCCATTTAAATCCGCATGTCCGGGACGTGGTTTTGTAATTGTACGTTTCATGTCTTTACTTTCTTTTTCCGAAATTGGCTCGGCACCCATTACTTTCGTCCAATGTTTGAAATCATCATTTTTTACGATTAACGTAATCGGTGATCCAAGTGTCATCCCGTGACGAACACCACTTACAATTTCAACTGTATCTGTTTCAATTTGCATGCGTCTTCCGCGTCCATGACCTTTTTGTCTTCTTAATAATTCTTTATTAATATGTTCCGCCGTAAGTGTCAAACCTGCTGGTACACCTTCTAAAATAACTGTTAACTGCGGTCCATGTGATTCTCCAGCTGTAATGTATCTCATTTCTCTTGCCCCTTTACTATTTTTTTGTACAAAAAAGTCCCTACTGAGCGCTCAGTAGGGACGATGTTTATCGCGGTACCACCCTAGTTGTAGACAACTGTCGTCTACCTCTCTTCTTCTTTAACGATCGTTTGACCGTCTTCCCCTCCATAAGTTGTCGGGAAAGATGCTCCAAGGCTGTAATTCATGCTTACCTTTGTACTGATTCACACCGACCACCAGCTCTCTTTAACAGTGAGATAAGCACTACTGTTTCCTCTTCAATGCATATATGATATGGAATTAAGATAATTTATTTTTGAAACCTTTTAACTCATCCATGAATCTATGGAATTCTGGAATGTCCATTTGTTGTGCAGAATCTGATAATGCAACTGCTGGATCTGGATGCACTTCAGCCATTACTGCATCTGCGCCAATTGCAAGTGCCGCTTTCGCTGTTGGTAATAATAAATCTCTGCGTCCAGTTGAATGTGTTACATCAACGATAACTGGTAAATGTGTTTCTTTCTTTAAAATTGGTACTGCAGAAATGTCTAATGTGTTACGTGTTGCTCTTTCGTATGTGCGGATACCACGCTCACAAAGAATAATTTGATCGTTGCCTTGCGCAATGATGTATTCCGCTGCGTTAATGAACTCATCAATTGTTGCTGCTAATCCACGTTTTAATAATACTGGTTTGTTAACTTTACCTACAGCACGTAATAAATCGAAGTTTTGCATGTTACGTGCACCAACTTGAATTACATCAACGTAGTCTAATGCCATTTCAACATCGTTCGGATTTAAAATTTCACTAATAATTGCTAAGTCGAACTCGTCTGCTACTTGACGTAAAATTTGAAGTCCTTCTACTCCTAAACCTTGGAAATCGTATGGAGATGTTCTCGGTTTGAATGCACCGCCGCGCATTAATTTTAAGCCTTGATCTTTCATCGCTTGCCCTACTTGACGAACTTGCTCTAAGCTTTCTACTGCACAAGGTCCCATGATGAACGTTTGTGCTCCGTTTCCAATCAATTCACCTTTTACATCAACGATTGTATTTTCTTGTTTCTTTTTACGTGATACTAGTAACGCTTTGCGGTTATCATCTTCTTGTAACTCTAAGCTTGCTTTGAAAATCGTTTTGAAAATATGTTGAACAGTTGATGTTTCGAATGGTCCTTCGTTATGCTCTGCGATCATATCAAGTACTTCACGCTCACGTACTGGATCAAAGCGTTTCGTACCTTGTACTTGCTTTTGCTCTCCAATTTTTTGAACAATTTCACCACGTTTGTTTAAAAGGTGTAATAGTTGTAAGTTAATTTCATCTACCTGTTTACGTAATTGATCTAATTCATGATTTGCCATTTGGAAATCCTCCTCTAATGTTTTAAAAGTATAGTAAGAGAATAAAAGATTCTCTATTTTCTGAACTGGTTAATTATACAAATTTATAGTGGAATCGATACCTCTTCTTATTTTAAACTAATAATTCGTACAAAGACATGAACTACTAGTTAAAAACCCACTTTTTTGTACAAAAAAGCCCTACTGATGCAATCAGTAGGGACGATATTTATCGCGGTACCACCCTAGTTGTAGACTTCTTTCGTCTACCTCTCTTCATTGTTAACGATCATCTGACCGTCTTTCCCTTCATAAAGACAAATACTATCTTTACTACGAAAAAGATGCTCCAGGACTGTAATTCGCTCTTGTTTTTGTACTGGTTCGCACCAACCACCAGCTCTCTGTTACAGGGAAACAACAACTACTGCTTTTCCTTTCAATGCATGACTATTTTATTTTCAAGTTGGACCACTAAAATACAAAAAGTCCCTACTGAATAAATCAGTAGGGACGATATTTATCGCGGTACCACCCTAGTTGTAGACTAACTTTCCGTCTACCTCTCTTCACTGTTAACGATCAATTGACCGCTTTTTCCTCATAAAGACAAACTATCTTTATTACGAAAAAGATGCTCCAAGACTGTAATTCATGATTATCCCTGTACTGGTTCACACCAACCACCAGCTCTCTGTTACAGTAAGACTAACCACTACTGTGATCTCTTCATTGCACTTTGTTTATTCAAATGTTTTTGAAATTGAATAAGTATGATTCGTATTATAGAACGCTTTTTAAAACACTGTCAACAACTTTTTATATATTTTTTTAAAATTCCACTTTCATCCTATAATTCTTTTTGTAAATCACCCATTACAATTCCTATGCGAATTATTTCATTTTCTAGTAAATGTAAAACATATTCCTCTACTTCATACTGAACTAATAATTCTTTTATTTGTATGATTTCTTTTTCAAATAAAACGGCTTCGTGACATGTTTGTAGTAAAATAAAAAACACATTTGCAAACATTTCTTTATGCGCTTTCATACTTTCTTTTTTATGAAGCATTTCAATCAATAACTGCTTCATTTCCTCACCTGTACATTTACCATGTACACTTGAAAATGCACGAGACATAATACATAATCCTTTTTCTAATATTTCATCCATGTATAAGATAATACGTAAAAGCATTACATATTCTCTCGCAGTTATCTCACCCATTTTTGGTCGTTCTCGTAAAAATACACTGAGCCAAGCTGTCCAAAATTTTTGTTGTTCTTTTACGCTTAATGTTTTGACGTAATAGCATAAAAACTGCATAAATTTAATTTTATTTTCTTCATTTTCTAGTATGAGTAAAGGGTATAACCACTCTGTTTTTTGCTCCCAATATAGTACACATTTAATAAATACAAAGCTAAGCCACTTCAAGAAAGCTTCCCTCGTATGCGGATGTAATACTTCCAAATGTTCTATCGCATACTTAATAAAACGCTTCATTTCTGTAAATAAAGGTAAATTTATTTGCGTGTAACATAAACCAGCCCATGCATATTCCGTAATTTCATTTTGTTTTTTTAAATCTAAGTATGGTAACAAATATTTTCGGCACCATTGCTTTTCAATATGATATAGAAATGTAATATCTGCTATTAAACGAGCAAACATAAAGTTTGTTCGTTCCAAATTAACTCTTACTTGTTCTTCAAATAAAAATAAATATTCATATACATTACGATCGTATAAATGATCATATGATAACAACTTTAATAATACAGCCGTCATTTTCCCAACAGGATGCTGAATTGATTCATTGTAAAAATCTTGTTTTCCAAGCTTAAAATCCGTATCACTCTTCATAACTTGAGGAAACACTGAAAAAGCAAAGCGTTTTACAACACGTATACTATTCTCTTCTAACTCTTCTAGTCGATTACTAATTTCATATAGAAAACTACTAATTAACCAATGATAAGCAGTATTTCTAACAAATTTCTGCAATAGCGGAATAATTTTTTGGATTTGATCATTTGTCAATCCTCGGTTATTTCGCCATTCTCTAATACAAACAAACCATACTTCATTACTTATTTCTTGCACTCCTACTAATTGATATGCGAATGAAATACTCCACTCTGTATTCAATTTACATGCTTTTGATAACATCTCTAAAAAATGGCGTTGTTCAAAAACACCATCTTGCGAAAATTGCCGAACTTGCTTCATAATTTCAACATCTTTCAGCTGCAATAATCCGTCAGCTGTTACATTACAAGTAATGCTTTGCGCTGTATCCTCTTTCTTTTGTACACTGTATCGTTCAGAATGAAAATGAGGATGCTTTTGCTTCATTAACTCATACCCATTTGCCGTAGATGGACTATTTGAATCACACTTGAATAATAAGTCTAATACGAGACATGCATCAAATACCCTCTCTTCTGTAAGATGCTTTATTACAGTTCGAGTGACTTCTTCTTTTGTTTCTTCTAAACAATGTGCATAATGCCTTTTTAAAAGTTGAAAAACTTCGTGTTTATAAGTGAAATCTAAAAGAAGTCCTTCATGTAACAACCATTTCATTTTGTCATCTACACGAACAAAAATATTTTTATTCATCGCGTCAATTGCAATTCGCTTTTGAAGTACACTATTTGCTTCTATCATTTCTGTAATATAATAATCCGCTTTTTTCTCATTGTTTTCACATAAATAAGTTAGACACTCTTTTACAATTTGTATTAAAAATGCAAGATCATTTTGATGAAAATCTTTTTCTACATCTTCCTTATTTCTTTTTTTCAGTGCCGTTTGTCTTAACGACAACATTCTCAATTTTTCTAATCCGATCATCATAATTGGAACAGCATAATGGGTGATATATGGCCTCATCTTTTCGTTCCAAATTTGCTCCACATGAGAAAATGTAGATACTGGTAAGCGACTCGATTCCTCGAGTTCTATTGATTCTTGCGTATCATTTCCCCATTTTCTTACACGTTTCAACTTCAGTTTTCCATCTAAAATAAAAGTTAGTAACAATAAGGCAATTTCCTTATGCTCAGGAAAAGAACATTTTTGCAGTAACTTAGAAATCTTTTCTATAGAGCTACTATCTTTTTCAGCTGTTTCTAATAAAAAGAGTGTCCATCTTGCAAACAACAACGGATCCATCTTACTCTTCGTTTCGTTTAAGTAGTTACAAATCGTTCTCCATAATAACGGTGATATTTTAGAATAGTTTTTATAAATTAATTGAAATAATTCTTTCTGATGACTAAAAAGAAATTGTTCCACTAACCATTCTGCAAGTAATTCATCTACTTCATTATAGTTTGGCGTAAGCATAAACAAATTTTGTAATTTACCTTCTGCTTCTAACCATTCGACCCATTCATAATCATGAGCAAATTCCACAAAGTAACGAACTGTTTCAATTTTTTTAATTGATTGCTTTATGTATGATAATTGTTCCTGTTCTACTGACGGGGGAACCGTTACAATATCCCGAATACGCATTCTTTTCGTAATATAATTATCGCCCATTAATTCCGCCCAGCGTTTTACCGCTTTTACGAGGGATTGATGATTATTCACTTTATTCGGATACACAATTGGTCTTATCCCTAAATGTTCCCAGTGGTACGTATTTTCCCCTTGTGCGACAAAAGCAAATCGTCTTGTACTTGGTGGTAAACCAGTTGCTAAATATTTCATTACTGGGTCATTATGACTATATCCAACGAATAAAACGGTGTAATTCGAGAATAGATCGACTAAAAATCTTCTCGCCCACCCTTCGGTTAAGTAAGCCCTTCCAAAATCACCGTCTGTTAAAATTAAAGCCTCTTTCTCCTGTTCTACATTACCATGTATATAAGCAAGACCTTTAAACGCTCTCCCAGTCGGTAAAGCTGGAGCATAATAAACATTGATATCTCTATTTATTTCCTTAATTGCAGTTGTAAAATGTTGATCAAAATTTGTTGTTACAATGCGGATATCTGTATCTAAAGGAAATAACCTTGGAATTGCAAAATGCAATGGATTCGGTTTTGATTTCTCTATATGAACAAGATCTCTTGCAACTTGATGTACATCTTTTGTTTTTGCAATTTTACCAAGATAATAATCATGTGGTTCTGTTATTTCACGTTTTTCGACATATAACGTTTTTGCAATTGCATCAACTAAATCATCAAAATTCGGTAAGTTTGATTTCCCTTTCATAGAAACTCCCGCTCCAACAAATAACACTAACTTTCCTTGCTCAAGGTGATCGATTAACTCATCTGGAATTTCTACTTCTGAAGTAATCCACATCCTGGATTCCCCCTTACCTAAAAATGTCATACACTCTCATTTTACTATAACATTTTTCCATTGTTTTTATAATATTTAGACGAAATTCCGAACATGAAAAAGTTTTACGTAAATAAATCCGTTACAATGTATGAACTCCAGAATTTATTGAAAAACTATGTATAAATCGGAGGTGTGAATTTTGAATGATTTCACAGTAGTGCTTATCAAGTTTATATCGTGCATTATCGCATTTAGCATTGGGCTTGCTTTATTTTTCCCTGCAACGTTTGTTCAAATTATTTCATTCAGTCTCTTTGTTACAATCGTATCCTACATGTTCGTTGATAAAATCATTTTAAATCGAATTGGCAATACTGGTGCCATTATGTCGGATTTCTTATTAACATATTTAAGCGTATGGATTTTCGGTAATATTTTATTAGACAACTATATGCAAATTGCATGGGGCAGTATCCTTTCTGCCATCGTCTTCACTTTATCTGAAGTAATCGTTCATCGCTTCTCTAACTCTCATACAAGGCACAACAATGATAACATTCGTATTAATCGCCGCTTTGCATATGGTACGGAATTTGCTGAAGAACAAAATATATTGGATAAAGACAAGAAGAAGTAACATTTTAATGCAGGAGCACCCTTTTTAATTATGTGGTGCTCCTTTTTTGTATATTTTCATTATGGTACGTGAAATTATATAAACGATTATTTCAAAATATCGACTTACCGACAATATTTGACGCTTTTTTCTAATAAAAAAACTACCTCTTATTTAGAGGCAGCCACTTTCAAGTCTTTTAATGCAACAACATCCGCAAACGCTCCCAATACTGCGTTATGATGTTGCACAATATCTTCAGCACGTAACACTTCTGTATTAAATGTACTATGCGCATCACTCACTAACGTTACTTTATATCCTTCACTACATGCTCTGCGCGTTGTCGTATCTACACAATACTCTGATTGCATTCCCGAAAGAATAACGTGTTCAATTCCTTTCTCTTGTAACACTTCGCTTAAGTTTGTCTTATGGAATGAATCTGGCGTCGTCTTTTCAACAATATTATCTCCTTCTTGCGGAGCGATGGCCGCATGGATTCGCCATCCATCCGTACCTTTTTCTAACGGATGGTCTTTAGGACCGTTATGTTGGATATAAATAACTGGAATATCATTTGAACGACATTCCATAATAAGCTCTTGCAGTGTTTGTAAAAACTTTCCCCCATTATGTACTGGCATTCCAGCTGTATACATACCCGCTTGCACATCAATTACGATTAACGCTTTTTTCATTTCGCACAGCTCCCTTCGTTTATATAAGCCATTGCATATTCATTATAATTGTTTGTATTCCATCATCCAACAATCTTCTAATTTCCCCTCATGCAGCTCATGTTCCTTTAAAATCTTTACTTTTTTAAATCCGCATTTTTCATAACACTTTATCGCTCGTTCATTATTTACTTTCGGATCCATTGCAATTGCTTCTGCTCTCATTTCACCCATAATATATGTAATTGCTGCCTGAACGAGTTTTTGTCCAATTCCTTTTCCCCAATAGGCTGGTTCACCGATAAATTGGTCCATTCCCCATACATTTTGTGATTCTTTATAGCCATATAACGCTTTCCACTCTGAATCAACTGGGTACATTTGTATGTAACCAATCGGAACGGTATCAAATTCTATTAAACATCTTTTTTCATTATTGTTTGGATTATGTATAAAATGATCAAGCACCTTTTCTACAGACTGCGGATTATCTCGTCCTTCGTAATACCGCAGGACTGCTGGGTCCGTTAACCATTTAGAAACGATAGATGCATCATCTTCCATTACGTATCTAATCAATAAACCTTCTTTTTGAAAAAGCATATTATACCTCTATTATTCCTTTATATTTTTTCTTGATGTTATATCTTTCATTGCACCTACTAATGCATATGGTAGTAATGTAATCGAAAAAAATGCTGTAAATACGTTAAATTGCGGGATTGTATAGAGTGTGAACCATTCAGTGAAAAATTGAGAATTTAATATTCTATTAAAAAACTCTCCGCCTGGCCTAAAGTTTGGTGCCCACGCAGTTATTTCACACAAAATAAAGTGAAACTTTAATCAGTGGGGGTTTTGTTCATCCCCCACTGATTATTAGTTGAACCATTCGGGCTTTTACGGGCAGTTGATCCCCCACCTAACTTCTTCGCTTTCGCTGAATTTTGAGGTGGGGGTCTCGTTAATGCGGGAGATTATTAGTTGAACCATTCGGGCTTTTACGGGCAGTTGATCCCCCACCTAACTTCTTCGCTTTCGCTGAATTTTGAGGTGGGGGTCTTACTGCCCGTTAATGCGGGATAAACAGTAACTGAACAATAAAAAATGCCCCTAGATAACGAAACCAAGTCCGTTTCCATATAGGTCGTGCATTTTTTAATATATCCCCCATCTAACCCCCTCCTTAAATATCCGTCATATTAATTATACACTTTCCTCACTTTATTTGTTAAAATTTTCTATATAATTAATACTGTTGGGGGGAATACATTATGTCTAATCCTATATTTACATCCACTTTAATCATTCTTAGAGGAAACTCCGCAAGTGGTAAAACAACGATTGCAAAGCAACTACAAGAACATTTCGGACAAGGGACACTTTTAGTATCACAGGATGTTGTACGTAGAGATATGCTTAGAGTACACGACACAATGGGTAATTTATCACATGATTTACTATTTGAAATTACGAAGTATGGAAAAGGAAAATGTGAATTTGTTATTTTAGAAGGTATATTGAACAGTCATAGGTATGGTGAGATGTTAAAAGAATTAATTCGTTATTTTGATGAAAATGCATTTGCATATTACTTTGATTTATCATTAGAGGAAACTATTAGACGACATAACACAAGGGACAAACGATATGAATTTGGTGAAGATTCCCTCCAAAAATGGTATAATCCGCACGATACAATTGAGGTTGCCAGAGAAACTATTTTTACAGATAACTTTACGCAAAAAGATATATTTGATGCGATTCTTAATGATGTTGCGATACAAAAACAAGACTAATATAATATGTTAGTCTTGTTATGTACTTTGTGTTTCCGTTTTTATAATTGAACAATCTTTACATAAATAATAGTATATATTCATTTCCCCAAACTGGAAATCAACTACTGAAATAAGTTCACGTTCCTCGATATCTTGTGTAATTGTAGCAACATACTTCATCTCTTTAGAACAAGTTGGACACGCCAAATGCTCTGGAAGATCATCATATAATGGTGCCCCTAATAATCTACATACATATTCAGAACCGAACAAGTCAAAAGCTTCCCAGTAACTATCTTCATCTGTAGGTATATCTTCATTTTTCATATTTATAAGCTTTACCGTTGTTTTTGGTAATGAAGCTGGTAACTTAATTACAGATTTAGTAATAAGCCATTTAAAAATCCTATTATCCTTCTACTAAAAAAATAAAAGCCAGCCTCAATAAAGAGAACTGACTTCTATTTGGATAATTATTGTTATTATAAAATTTTCACTTTAACAGTTTGTCTTCCCCAATTCATAGCTTTACTTTTTGAACCCATTAAAACATCAATACGATTACCTTTAATTGCACTTCCAGTATCACCAGCGATCGCTTCTCCATAGCCTTCTACCCATACTTTAGATCCTAATGGGATTACTTTCGGGTCAACTGCGATAATTCTCATATTCGGATTTGCCGTTAAATCATGCCCCATCGCAGTTAAAACGCGTCCACCATATGTACCATTTTCACTTGGATCAGCAGTATACGCTGTCGCTACTACCGTTAATTCACGTTTAGCAGACTGTATGTTGTTTTTAGATGCTTCTTTCGCTCTCTCTTCTTCTTTAGCCTTTGCTATTTCTCTTGCTTTTTCTTCTTCTTTAGCCTTTGCTATTTCTCTTGCTTTCTCTTCTTCTTTAGCCTTTGCTATTTCTCTTGCTTTCTCTTCTTCTTTAGCTTTTGCTATTTCTCTTGCTTTCTCTTCTTCTTTAGCTTTTGCTATTTCTTTTGCTTTCTCTTCTTCTTTAGCTTTTGCTATTTCTCTTGCTTTCTCTTCTTCTTTAACTTTTGCTATTTCTCTTGCTTTCTCTTCTTCTTTAGCTTTTACTATTTCTCTTGCTTTCTCTTCTTCTTTAGCTTTTACTATTTCTTGCGCTTTCGGTTCTTCTTTAACTTTTACTTCTTCTTTGACTTTTGCCTCTTCTTTAGGCTTTACTATTTCTTGCGCTTTCGGTTCTTCTTTAAC